>JAQYWP010000290.1 GCA_029379285.1 Rhizonema sp. PD38 | reverse complement strand
GTTATAAAACTATATACAATTAAAATTATTAAGGTAGAGTTTTGATGAGTTGGTTGAAATATGGTATAAATGAGAATGGAATATTAATATATATTGAAGATATTGCTAAGGGAAAGACTTCACTAAAGTGTCCTTACTGTCATAGTGGATTAACTCCAAAAAAAGGTAAGATAAAAGAGCATCACTTTGCACATACTGAAGAAACTTGCCGTCCGATAGCTAACCAAGAATTTCCAGTTCTCCCACTGTACGATAACTTCAATATACATTTGTCGGGTAAAGATTTAGCTCAACTAAAACTGCTCTGGAATGAGTACGGAACTAAAAACTATCCGATTGATTCTAAATTAGTTTCTCCAGGTTTAATTAAAACGGGATTATTACAGAAAAATGTCTATCAACTCCCTTCACAATACAAATTTACTAACTTGGGTAAAATACCTGTTAGAGCGCTAGAGTTAATGCTATTTAATGAAGTACAAGAGCCACTATTGAGCAAAAAGCTATTGAAGATAGAGCTAGTCTATAAACACGCACTTCACAAAAATACTGCGGATTTACAACACAGACTTATTGATTTAAAACTGTACTGCGCGCAACTCAAACGCATTCTCTTATGCACTTTATATTTTTTAGAAATTCAAACAAACAAGGGGACTTTGTATAAGATAGAAGTTACCCAAAGAGCTATTAAAGAGCGAGTTGCCGAAGTAGAAAGAGATTTACTAGCGCACTACCAAATTGCAGTTATTAAAGTGTTAGGTAGTTGGGAACATAGGGGAAATGTGGAATTGTATTTTAAACACCGCTATCACGACTTTAATTACCCTATTGGTAGTTTGACAGAATACTACAAATTTACGACTAACGAACTCAAAATTGTACTGGACGATCTACAACAAATGAAGCCAAAAGTACTTTGTCAAGAGGAATGGGATATACTTGTAGATCAAGTTGAATGTTCTTTACAAAAAAACTGATCTGCTACCAAAAGCTATCGCTCTTGGTAGAAGTAAATATGAGGATGATAATCTCTTGCTTGAAAGCTAAGAGTTAACTTAGGCAGCTATTAATTCAGAATCGCTTTCTGAAGGCGTAGCATCTTGTACCAAAGAACGATTGCTGTTTTTACTTTGCAACATATTATTAGCAAATGCCATCAAAGCATCTACCTTGCGAGTGCGCCACTCATCTACGAGTTTCTGCACTTGAGTTGCAGACATCCGCCGCATCATCGCTTCATAGAGATATGCGGCATGCCCTGTTTCATCTTGGGCAATGTTTAACATTCCCAATTTGAGGTTGCGAGCAATTGGATCGCTTTCAGGTAAAACATTCGCCATCCGGGCAAAGTCTTTACTAGCATCTAACTCCAAAATATAAGTGCTAGGCATAAAGACATTCCAGGCAGTCACAGCAGGTTTTAGCTGTTCTGGGGAATAACCTTTGAAGTAAGCCGCAAAAAAGGGACTTCGTCCTTCTTGGGATTTACTTTCTTTTGTGGTTTCCTTTGAACTTTTGAAGTCTATGACTTTTTTATCTAGCTGTTTTAAAGCGTGAGCAAAAATTTGACCATGCTTTTTTTCATCTTCAGCATGTTTTGCCAGTTTTTCTGACAGCCAAGTATCGCCTTCTGCTGTAGCGCGCTGTGAGAGTGCTTGTAGAAAAGGAACGGAACCCGATTCTGCTAGCTGGAACCCCGCAAGAACATTAGGGCGAGTTTTGGGATCGCGGATTTGTGCGGCTGAATAATACGCAATCGCACCAGAACCTGCTAGGTGCATGACGTAAGTCAAGAAGTTCATGGAGATTCCCAGTGAGTGTGAGGAGTTTACATTTCTTATATTAATAATTATTTTTGCTTATGGTATTTATATTGGCTGATTGTCCTGCATAGCCCCTGCTTCGCATCCCACAGTAAAATATAGTTAAAAGTTATTGGGATTGGGAAAATGCAGAGTTTTTCTGTCACTGAAATCCAAAATACCCACAGCGAAGTTTTAAACCAAGCTGCTGTTGAGCCTGTTTTGCTGACAAAGGAATCGCAACCTAGTTATGTGATTATGTCAGTTGAAAACTACGAGCAGTTGATGAATCGACTTGCCCGATTAGAAGATTTGATGATAGTTCAACAAGCCGAAGCTGCACTCTCCAAGTCGCGAATGGTTGGTACGGAAACTTTTACCGCAGAACTCAAGCGTTTGGCTGCACTTGATGATAATAGTTTCTAGTATGGCAAAACTTGATGGTCTTGAGACGGTTCTTGATTTTCTCAAAGGTTTACAGCCGAAAATTGCCGCACAGATTGCCAAAAAAGTCATGTCGTTGAATGTTGATCCTTTCCCAGCAGATTACAAGGAATTGGCTGGTTACCGAGGGTAATATCGTATAGATTCTGGAGAATACCGCATTGTTTACCGTTTTGATGCTGACGCGGATTTGGTTGAGGTAATTTTGGTAGGAAAGCGTAATGATGACGAAGTCTATAATCAACTTAAGCGTTTGCTCGGCTGATTAAATTAACGGTGATACCTTTCCTAAAGAAGACTACACAAGAGTATTTTAAAAGTTTTTAAAATACTGTCTCTTCATTCATTATGGAAAAAGATTGCTGACGGTACATTACGCGATCAAAAGCGCACCCTGCATCATTGGACTTTAAGCAACTTGCAATGAATACTCAAACGTCAAAGGCTTTGGTAGAGTTTCACCGTTTTCAAAGCATGACTCGATCAACATTTCTAAGACTTCCCGAGCATTTGTGAGAGCCTCTTCGTAGGTATCTCCATGAGTACTCCCTTCCCGGTGTAAGATTACCTATATCTCTGATCTTCAAACTTGGCTTCCTTGGCGTCTTGGCGGTTTATTTTTTCGGTATTCTTCTAGCGGGAAGGGAGTATGACAAAACTCTCCCCATTCAGGAAAGCTAACGACATAGCACTCATCTTCGTCAGACCATTGAATAATTATAGTGTAGTGATTCATGATTATTCTTCCTCTTGAGCTTTCCTGATTTCTTCTAGCTTTTTAAGTGCATTATTAACGTCTTTTTCCTGGTAAGGTTTAGCATCAGATCCATCTTTGCCTGACAGCATTGTTTGGGAGCATCCCAAATTATAGTTGCAGATCTCAGAGGAGCAAAGCTTGTAGATCCACTATAGAAAAAAAAAAATTTCCGTCAGGAACCTTTACTTGATCCAAAGTACTTATACAGGTTCTAAGGAGTACTTCATGAACTGGGCAACCATTTAATCTTTTCTGCAATGTAAGCAGAACCTGAATTTACGCCGCATGGAATGATTGTTCTAATGTTTTAGGTTCTGGCAAGGTTTCACCATTTTTCAAAGCTGTGTCGATTAAGAGTTCTAATACCTCTCGTGCATTTTTGAGTGCTTCTTCGTAGGTTTCTCCATAAGTACAAGGCTGCATTATATCAGTAAATTCAGGAAGTAAAACCACATAGCATTGGTCTTCATCTGACCATTGAATCATAATTGTATATTTCATGCATCTGACTCCTTGTCTTCGATTTCCTTAAGCTGTTCAAGTGCGTAATTGACTTGCTTTTCTAGATAAAGTTTGGCATCACTTCCATCCTTACCAGCAATAATGATGGCTTTTGGCAATTTTGGATGAATCCATTTACTGTGACTACCTTTAGCGGGTTGATATGTAAATCCTGCCTGTAGCAACAAACTTTTCAGTTCTCTAATTTTCTTGGGCATAGCCTGAACTATGATTATCACACCTTTTCTTTGCGGCGCTTGATGGGATTCATCTGTGTCTCCAACCAACTAGATGCTTGTGAAGACAGGAGTGTTAAGCATAAGTAAACGAGAGCTACAGCAAGATAAATCTCAAAAGCCCGGTAGTTTTCAGCAACAATCAACTGCCCTTTGCGCAACAATTCTTCAAACCCGATAGTCGTAACTAAGCTAGTATCTTTTAGCATACTGATAAATTCATTCCCGAGTGGTGGTAACATTCGCCGCAAAGCTTGGGGGAAAATTACATAGCGCATCGTTTGTACGGAACTGAAACCGAGTGATTGTGAAGCTTCCGCTTGCCCAAGTTCAATAGATTGAATACCAGCACGGACAATTTCTGCAATGTAAGCAGCGCTATTCAAACTTAAAGCGATGACTGCAGCACTCAAGCGATCAAAGGAGAAGGTAAAACCAAGTTCTTGAATGACGGCAGGTATGCCAAAGTAAATCATGAAAATTTGCACAAGCAAAGGCGTACCTCGAAAAAAATCTACATATGCTCTTGCCAGCCAACGCACTAGGGCGATATCGGAAAGACGTATAATTCCCAGTAGCGAACCTCCAATCAAACCTAGAACAATAGAAAATGCTGTAATTTCAAGTGTGACTAACGCTCCTTGTAGGAGGAAGGGAAGTGCCTGTAAAATGACGCCAATTGAGGTGGAGATTGCACTACCAGTTTGGGTAGATTCTTTCTGAAATGGTGCTTTGTCTGGTAATGCTGGCGGTGTTGCCTTGAACCATTTTTGGTAAATTTGAGTATAGGTATCATTTTTTAGCACCTTTGCCAAGCCTTGATTTATCAGCGCTAAATTAGGTGAATTTTTTGCTGTGGCAATACCATAGTATTCTTGTGTAAGCAGTTGCTGGACTACTTTAATTCCGTTGAGATTACCTGTATTTATTGCGTATAAAGTGACGGGTGCATCATTAATCACAGCATCTACATTACCGTTGAGCAATTCCTGTAACGCCAAAGGAGCAGAGTCAAAGCTGCGGATTTGGACTCCGGGAATACTTTTAGCTTTTAGCGCACCTGTTGTGCCAAGTTGTACCGCAATTTTTTTATTTTTTAGACTATCAAAGCCAGTAATCTCCTGATTATTTTGGCGGATAGCGATCGCCAACCCCGATTTAAAATAAGGGCGCGAGAAGGAAACGCTTTTAGCTCGTGCTTCGGTGATTGTAATCGAACTAATCGCAGCATCCATTGTTTTTGCTTGCAATGCGGGGATAATACCGTCAAAAGGTATACTTTGAAAATTAACTTGAAAATTAGCCGCAGTTGCGATCGCTCTCATTAAATCAATCGAAAAGCCTTGCAACTCACCACCTTGCCCTTTAAACTCAAAAGGTGGAAAAGCAGGTTCCGTGGCTACTTTCAACGTTTTTCCTTCTCCACTAACACGGTTATCTAAACTACAACCATTAAGTAGCAGACAACACAATCCTACAACCAAAAAACAGTGCAACCAACGTCCAAACCTTAATCCCACCATACTTTTCCTCCTTTGCTGTACCTTCCGCACAGTAGTGTAGTTCGTTAAAATCAACTGTAGTACAATCGATCCCAATACCACAAATGAACACTTCTCACTCTGTCATTTTTTTTGAAAATCTTGAAAAAAACTTTGGTTCCTTAAAAGTCCTTAAAGGAATCACTGGCGAAGTTCATCGGGGAGAAGTTATTGCAGTTATTGGTTCTTCTGGTTGTGGCAAAAGCACTCTACTCCGTTGCTTTAACCGCTTAGAAACTATTAATGGTGGACGTTTAGTCGTAAACGATCTTGATTTATCGCAACCTAGTTTCAACAATAAGCAACTGCGGCAGTTACGAACGCAAGTCGGCATGGTTTTCCAGCAGTTTAACTTATTTCCCCATCTCAGTGTGTTGGAAAATTTAACACTTGCTCCGCGAAAGGTTTTGGGAAAATCCCCCAAAGAAAGTACGCAATTAGCTGGATTGTATCTGGAAAAAGTGGGACTATTTGACAAAGCTTCTGCTTATCCTGAACAACTTTCAGGTGGGCAAAAGCAACGAGTCGCTATTGCCCGGAGTTTATGTATGAACCCTCAAATTATGCTCTTTGATGAACCAACCAGTGCCCTGGATCCGGAACTTGTTGGTGAAGTGTTGCAAGTCATGCAGCAACTAGCAGCCGAGGGCATGACTATGGTGGTTGTTACCCATGAAATGCAATTTGCTCGTGAAGTCGCGCATCGTGTCATATTTTTAGATAAAGGTGTTGTGGAAGAACAAGGTTCCGCCCGTGAAGTGATCTCTTATCCTCAAAGCGATCGCCTGCGTGCTTTCCTCAGTCGCCTCATGAGTTATGAGTTATGAGTTATGAGTTATAAGTTTTAATTTTTCATCCCACGTGTTTAAGACGTAGCTGTACTATCTGCACTTCACACTCCGCACTCATTACTCATCACTCATTACTCATTACTCATTAAAGGTATTCTCGCAAGAAATCAAACGGATCGTCTTCTCCCCAAGGTGGTTCAGGTACCATCAATTGTAGTTTTCTGTCAATGTCGGCTTCAATTTCATCGTAGTCGCTGCGATCAAACAGTTCTACCAAGGCTTTCCAGTCGCGTTCTCTCAAGGGTATTAACGATGGTGTATATAGATCCGGATTTGCCAAGGAATTCACACGCCTGGTTTCAGTTGACTTTTGCGAAAGATTAATCGTCACAATTATATATATTAGATTACGTACTATATTCAGTTGCTTAGGAAATATTCTACCGAAGAAGGATGATGATAATTCGTAATTAGGAGTAATAGGTCCTTAGTATTTGTCATGATAGGGCGATTCAGACTCCACTAATTCGATCTCAAAGACTTCGGAAAAAGACTGTACAAGATAGGGGCGAATCTCCTCACAGGTGATGCTGGGAATCCATTCAGCTAAACTGCCTACAGGTTTATCGGAAATACCGCAGGGTATAATGCGCTCAAATCCTGTCATATCGGGACAAACGTTTAACGCAAAGCCGTGCATGGTAATCCAACGGCTGACTTTGATGCCTACTGCGGCAACTTTACGCCCCTCGAGCCAAACACCTCTCAAAGAGGGAATGCGCTCTCCGTGCAACCCGTAGACTGCCAGTACACGAATTAACACTGATTCAAGTTGTCGTAAATACCAATGGAGATCTTTGCAATAATTTTGCAGATTCAAAATAGGATACCCTACAAGTTGACCAGGACAGTGATAAGTAACTTCGCCGCCTCGCTCGACTTTATGTACCTCATAATCACTTTGAGCAAGATCAAATTTGATAAATTCTAGACTGCGTTCTTTTGACCAAGTGTAGACTGGTGGATGCTCTAGTAAGATTAACACGTCGTCCAAGTTGGAGTTATTCATGCGCTCTGTCTGAAGCGATCGCTGCCACATCAAAGTGTCTAAGTAGGGCATCACTCCTTGGTTATATAGCAAACCTTTATGGTGGTACAAATTTTTACTATAGTTCATATAAAACAACAACTATTCTTGGTGGTAATAATGTATTGAAAATCACAAGATAAGCAAAAAAATGTCAAGGTATGCAAAGGATTCTAAAGGAAAGTCAAGGGAACTGGTTTTACAAAAAACAAAGTGTTAGCTTGAATAAATCACCTCAAGAGTATTAGGAGGAATTCTCTGCAACAATCATCATGCCAAGAGAATTAACAACAAATAATCAAAAATCAAATTCACATCAACAAACATTAAGCGGGAGAGTTTACATGGAACTTGTCATCCACGGTAAAAATATTGAAATCACTGATAGCATCCGCGAGTACGTCCATCAAAAAATCGAGAAGGCGGTGAATCATTTTCAGAACATCACAAATGAAGTGGATGTCCATCTTAGCGTAGCTCGCAATCCCCGAATTAATCCTAGACAAGCGGCTGAAGTGACGATTTATGCTAACGGTAACGTCATTCGTGCCGAGGAGAGCAGCGAGAGCCTATATGCGAGCATAGATTTGGTTGCCGACAAAATTGCCCGTCAACTGCGTAAATACAAAGAACGGCGTCAAGATCGGAAAACTCATGGACAAACAACTGTCGATGAATTATCAACAGATGCGATAGTCACAGATTTAATTGGCGATCGCACACCCGAACTACCCAGTGAAGTCGTTCGGACCAAATATTTTGCGATGTCACCTATGACTACAGCAGAAGCTTTAGAGCAATTGCAATTGGTGGGACACGACTTTTATATGTTCCGCAATTCTGAAACAGACGAGATTAACGTCATTTACGAACGCAACCACGGTGGTTTTGGTGTCATTCAACCCCGTAACACCAACGCTCATACCAACGGAAATGGTAAGAACGGCAAGACAGCTTATAGCGCACATGAAAAGGGAGTAAGCAGTAGGTAGTAAAGGAAAGAAGGGAGGAGCAGGGGGAGAAAAAAGACTCCTGTGGGGGCGGGTTTGACATGTCGATTCGGATGTACCCAAATGTTATCTGTATTAAACCCGCCCCTACCCACGTCCTTCACACAAGTTGTTGTAAGGTTTTGATTGCTTCGGAGACGTGAGCTTTAAAGTTAAACATTGAGTTGAATATATGGCGTACAACTCCAGAAGAGTCTATAATATAAGTCACGCGACCGGGGACTAAACCAAAAGCAGTTGTTGCACCGTAAAGCTTCCGCACTTGATCGCCTTTATCACTCAAGAGGGTAAATGGAAGTTGGTATTTATTAGCAAATTTTTGGTGAGACTCTGGTGAGTCGGCACTCACACCGATGACTTCTGCTCCAGATGTTTCAAACACTTCATATTGATCGCGAAAACCACAAGACTCTGCCGTACATCCAGGTGTATCGTCTTTAGGATAAAAGTATAAGACAACAGCTTTGCCACGAAAGTCTTTCAAACTCACCGAGGAACCGTTTTGGGAAGGTAAGGTAAAATCGGGTGCGGGATCTCCAACTTTGATAGTCATAAAATATTGACGTTTTTTATAAACTTATCTTAATAAATTTAAGAAGTTGGCACATGATGTCCTCGCCAACGGAGTAACACAGCAGCTTGAGCAATACGCAGCATAAAACGGTCAGTTTCATGACGCAGTTTTATTAGTTCCAGTTGTTCTGCATCTGTAATATTACCACTAGAGTTACGCTCCCGCTCCAGTAGAAAGTTGTATTGCTCCATTTGGTCTACTGTTTCGCAACTACGGACAATTTGCCACAAGCTATTGTCATC
>JAQYWP010000289.1 GCA_029379285.1 Rhizonema sp. PD38 | reverse complement strand
TACTTCAGCAAAATAGTCTGTATTTTTCAGCACAAAATTAGATGCGCTTACCCTGGAATCAAGATGTGTGTCTTGACGTAAAATGAGTATTTCCTTGGCTTTTAAAATATGTTCCTGTGTAATTGTGACATTTCTATCTTTTACCATTTCTTCTACAACTTCTTTCGCTAAAGCATTCACTAACCAAGGCTGCCCTTGAGTTAATTCAAACGCTGTCTCAATAGCTTCTGTTGTAAAAACTTGTCCCGTGTCTTCGGTATGTTGTTGATATAGTTCTCCCACCTCAAGGGCATTAAAATTCCTCAATGTTATTGAACTAACTTTGATATTAAAAGGACTCGATGTATTTAATCTGTCACTTCCACCTGAAGCAACTTTATAGTCTCGGACATCTCGCAAGCCAATCAGCCCTATAGATAATGGAAAGTTCTTAGGGCGACCACGATAACCATCACGTAACTGCCGTAGAAATGAAATTAGTGTTTCATCCTGCAAAGAGTCAATTTCATCAATAAACAACACCAATGGTCTCTTAGCTGCTTGTGCCCAAGCCCTTAAACCAGCTCTAATCCTCTGTCCTGGTTCCTGATAATGCCAAGTTGGAGGTTGCAAGTCGTGGGGCAGGGAGTCCGCAATTGTATCGCGCCAAGTAGGAAGTATCGCCAATTCTGCGGCACCTGGATCATGACTATAGGGACTTCCCACTTCCGCCGATACCATGACTGCCGCATAGCGACCACTATTCGTTAGTTCCTCAGCAAGTGATAACATTGCGGTAGTTTTACCTGTTTGCCGAGGCGCATGAATGACAAAGTAGTTTTCTTGGGCTATCACCTGCTGCAAATTAGGCAATCGACCAGTCGGCGAAAGCATATAATGAATATCGGCTTTACAGGGACCTGCGGTATTAAACCAACGAGACATGGATCATAAATTTTGATCTGGGTGCAATGCGGATGCTATAACTGTACCTCATAGTAACCGTTGAGGGGGTAACGAGAGAATGAAGGTTACAGACAATTTTATCGGATGATTTGTCCTCTCCTCCAATAAAAAGGACGTGAAAATTAATTGTGACTTTCGCCCCCAAATAATGAACCCACCTGCATGAATGTGGGTTCATTGTTTGGAGAATGGGAATTGAAGCGTTTCCCATTTCAAAAAAAGAACTCTTCTTTTTCTGGGCTATCAACTTATTTATACGATACTTTTGTGTTGAGTGAAGTAGTTGCCAAATTGCCAGATAGACTTGAGATGCACCACAGTTAATTTTGGTGTCTTGGGGAAGCGCTTCGGTAACCGAGTGCTTAAGCCGTTCTCGACGATTGATTTTTTGCAAGTCATACCAGTAGCTAGAAATTTGTTAATATTTTTGATAGTGCATAAATTGATTTTGCTAAAACCTATACTTAATTAAGGATTCCAAGCTGAATTTCCTTTTTTATAGGAGAGTGCAATGTCGGGAGTATCTATGGGTTTGTACTGGTAGTAAAGTCTAGGAATTGCAATTGGGAGTGCTAACGCGACAGTCAGATTCGTAAACTTTAAGCTTTAACAAATCTTTAAGTTGCAGTTCCGGCAGTAGTTGAATTTACAAGCGAGGATATCATGACTCAATATGATTATATTGTGATTGGTGCGGGTTCGGCAGGCTGCGTTGTCGCCAACCGATTGACACAAAATAGTGAAACAACCGTGTTATTACTCGAAGCTGGCAATCCAGATACTAAACCAGAGATTCAAATCCCTTTGGAATCCCCCAACGTACCTGGCTCGGAGGTGGACTGGGGATATTTCTCTGAACCAGAACCGTACCTCAATAATCGCAAAATCTTTTGTCCCCGTGGCAAAGTCTTGGGTGGCAGCAGTTCGATTAATTCCATGATTTATATCCGGGGCAATCATCATGATTATGATCATTGGCAGGAATTGGGGAATCCTGGTTGGTCGTACCAAGATGTATTGCCCTATTTCAAGAAATCTGAGAACCAGCAACGCGGTGCCAACGCATACCATGGGGTTGATGGGGAGTTGAGCGTGACCGATCTTGAAAGTACTCTGGTATCCCAACGATTTGTAGAAGCAGCTGTGGCAATCGGATATAATCACAATTCTGATTTCAATGGGATACAGCAAGAAGGTGCAGGACTTTATCAGTTGACGGTCAAAGATGGTAAGCGGCACAGTGCTGCTGCTGCATTCCTGGTACCAATTCTCAAGCGTCCCAATTTAACAACGATGACAGGAGCGTTGGTGACTCGGTTATTGTTTGAGGGACTTCGGATTGTTGGGGTGGAATATATGCACTCTGGAATCCTGCATCAAGCCAAGGTTAATAAAGAAGTGATTTTAAGTGCTGGTGCATTCGATTCGCCCAAGCTGCTGATGCTTTCTGGTATTGGTGATGCAGAACACCTGCAAGCAATGGGGATTCCTGTCGTCGTTGATTTGCCAGGTGTCGGTCAAAACCTTCAAGACCACTTTCTCGTTCCTGTGGCACACCAGCTAACTGCGGCGTTACACCCGGCAAATACCAATCCTGTGGCACACGAGGTAATTGCGGCGTTCCACCCAGCAATTACCAGTAATGGTAACGCTGAAGCCGGATTGTTTTTGCATACTGAAGGTAATCTGGATGCCGCGCCAGATTTACAGTTTTTCTTCGGTCCTATGCTGTGGATATCTCCAGGCAAAGCCCTCTCTGGTTTGGGATTCACCGTTACAGTCAGTTTGACTCATCCCCAAAACATTGGGAGTGTCAGTTTGCGTCCTGCCGAAGGCAGCAGCGCTTCGCTATCGCCCGATCCTAAAGATCCACCGATTATTCGGATGAATTTTCTGCAAAATCAATCCGATATGCAAAAGGTCCTTGAAGGAGTTAAAATACTGCGCAAATTGTTTCAGACAAGTGCCTTTGATCAGTTTCGAGGTGAGGAAATCGGTCCCGGTGCTGAGGTGACTAGCGATGAAGCACTCTTCGATTACATCCGGGAAGTTTGCATTACGGGGTATCATCCTGTCGGCACTTGCAAAATGGGAACTGACCCAATGGCGGTTGTCGATCCCGAACTCCGGGTACGCGGTGTTACGGGGTTGCGGGTTGTTGATGCATCAATTATGCCAACTCTAATCGGGGGAAATACGAACGCACCCACCATTATGATCGGCGAAAAAGGAGCCGACTTAATTAAAGCCGCTCAAGGCGTTTCACAGCAAGTAGCTTCCTCTTTGGCAAACTAACACAGCGAACGCAATCACCTGGACTCACAAAACAAAGATTCAGAAAATCTCTGGCGTTGCATAATGGTGGTATGAATTGAGGTAAAATTGGGATAGAATGTCCACGTTGTGGGTCGTCCCATTTGTCTAGCGACGGGTCGAGAACGGAGGGAATTGATACCAGTACAACATTTTGAGGCGCTGTCACTCCTTTTTCCAATTATGTCTCAATTCTCTGCTTCACCTATGACTGCACTGATTGCGATACGGCTTAAGCCGTGGCCAAGGGCATCGCAACGATATCTAGCAATTGATGTTGTTTAGTATGTTCAATTCTTGGGTTTTCCAGGGAGCGAAAAGTATTTGAGGATAGTATTGTCTAAGTTCGCAGTCATAATTTGTCCAATGTTGCGATGCCCTAAAAGGGCTTGCCGCTTCCGGCTTGCCTGAAATATTGGCCTATCTGGTCTGATAAAATCTTTACGAGAAGTTCCGACTCTTCTACTGATGCGGTTAGCATTTGGCACCAATCTTTGCCGATTTGGAATGTTCCGCGCTCAAAGAGGTGTTAGTAAGCTGTTCCACATCTAATTTTCCGCAACAGTTTAAGCCAGGTAAAGGTTTCAGGCGACAACTTATGCAAGTTAAATGTAGAACAGCTTACTTCTACAGTCATGAAGTAAGTTTTACAGCTCCTAAATTTACAGAAGGTAAATCGATACCACCTTCCGTCTTTGTGTCTGATGGAAAACATGCATTATTGACATTGATCAACTCAGCAGATGAACAAGTCACATCCGGAGCGAAAAGAGAGTAACCATAAATTGTCTGAGCGGAGCTAACGAGTCTGCTGGTTTTGATGATAATGCCGCCTAGTGTTTGCCCTGGAGGTACTGTCAGAGCAGGATTTTTGGCAGTACCCGTGCCGCCATCAGCAACATTATTCAGGAAATAGGTTTGGGGAATGGGTGTGACCAGAGGAACTTTTCCCCACGAATTTGCTTGTACCATAACAATAGGACCGTAGCCCTTGGGTTTACCAGAAGAATTAACTTCTGTAATTGCCGCAATCGAGAAACCATCGTGTCCACTCGGTACACCTCTTTCAAGGACAACTATTCCAGTGTCATCACTAGTCTCGACAGGAGTATTTAAAACGTAGTCCACACGCTCAATGCTTGCGTTTCCGTTATAAGGTGTACCGCTAATATTAGCTCCGGTATTGGTGAATATGTTATCAAAGCCTGCTAATATGTTGTTCTCTGAAAGAAGCTGCTGTTCTGAAAGTGGACCTTTTGCCAATAATGTGAAGGTATTGTTGTCATCAAATGCGCCAAAATACCAGGCTAACTGCCTGTCATCTGTGCGCGGTTTGCGACGAACGTATACTTTTGCAGGTATGACTTCGGTTATAGTGGCTTTTCCGCCATCAAAGTCTAAACTTGTAATGGATTGAGTTAATCCCAAGAAGTTAAGGTCATAAGTACCTCCCGCAAACTCGCTGTCTCCCTTGACACTCTTTACCGAGTTAATAGGAGCAGCCGTCGTTTTGATTGTGATGTTCGTGATATCAGTACCTATGGGAATACTCTGTGCCACTACCTTACTAGAAAACAAATTAATAAATAAGACCAAGGACAAGCCAAAAAGTACACAAATACCCACACTGATGTTCAGGCGATTGCGGAAAAAGTTCATGTGAGCGTATCAAACACTACAAGAGATAACTTTAATCTTAATTGACTACGGAGCGATCGCTTTGAATGGACACATGGCAAAAGTTCTTAATCCGCGAACTTGTAGGCTGTTGATATTGGACTGCAATGCCGAGGGGCGCTGAATCGCTTTTGAGTTGTCGGTCAAAACCTCTAGCCATCAGGTGGAGGGCGGAGTTAAAGAGCAACCTTTAACTATACATGATTTTGTGTATCCTTTAAGATGCGATTATCCTGGATGAGTATCCTGAATACAGCTGATGAATTTCGTGATGTAATTGCTGAAAAATAAAAATCTGGTTATGCTGCTCTGGCAGTTATGGAACAACATTCACAATCACACTCATTTTTCTTAGGTAATAACTATACCATTACCGATATTGGCTTGTTTGCTTATGTTCATGTAGCACATGAAGGCGGTTATAATATGACACAGTTTTCTGCTATCCAAGTATGGATAGAGAAAGTAAAACATCAACCTCACTATAAAAGTATTAACCAAGTTTAGTAACGTGATTAATAGTAATATAAGTTGAGCGACTACCGAATCGGTGTAAGATTACCTATTTTCTGTTTAATTTACAGGCGCGTTCACAGCGAGGGAGCGGTTAATTAAATTAGGTATTCATGTATAGCGGTTCGGGAGTAGCTACCGGAAAAAATGACTTGAATCCTGATATATGATAACACTTATAAAACAATTAAAAGAGCGTTCCCAAGAGAATTGGCTGTTAGGTTATAACTCTTTAGAATTCCTCACTTTAACTGAAGATTTATTTCAGTATTTTGTCAACCCTATTCCTCAAAAAATATTATTGGCAGAACCAGATCCAATTCTCTTTCTTGCCAGTTTTATTGCCGCTTGCTCAAGGGGTCATCATATTTTCTTAGCTAATCCAACTTGGGGTTTGTCAGAATGGCAACAAGTTTTAGATTTAGTTGCACCTGATCTCGTCTGGGGTAACTGCGAATGCGCTCAACAGTGTTATAAGAGTTGGCGATCATCTCGTCTCAGCAATACAAATCAATCAGTAAATCCGACAATAAGTCAAGCAAATAGCCTGATTATGATTCCCACCGGTGGTTCATCAGGGAAGATTCGCTTTGCTATGCATACTTGGCAGACTCTCATGGCATCAGTGCAAGGCTTTCGAGAGTATTTCCAGCTTAGGGAAGTTAACTCTATATGTGTGCTGCCACTGTATCATGTTAGCGGTTTGATGCAATTTATGCGTTCTTTTTCATCTGGTGGTCGATTCTTGATTTTACCATTTAAAGAACTCAAATCAGGTAAACTAACTAATTTTGACCCACAGGAATTTTTTATATCCTTGGTACCAACACAATTACAAACTATACTTAATGATTCTCACTTGACGGCTTGGTTATCTCGATGTTCTACCGTTTTACTTGGTGGTGCGCCTGCTTGGGATGAACTATTGGAGAAAGCGAGATTTCATAATATTAGACTTGCTCCTTCATATGGAATGACGGAAACAGCTTCCCAGATTGCTACCCTGAATCCAGCCAGCTTTCTCAATGGCAAGAAAGATAGTTATCGAATTCTACCACATGTAAATTTAAAAATTTGTCATGAAAAGGGAAAAGGCTTAGATTCTCAACAAACAGGTTTTATTGCTATTTCTAGCTCATCATTGGCGCTTGGTTATTATCCTGAACCATTTTCTGAATCAGGAGTTTTTTATCCTGACGATATTGGTTTTCTGGATGAAGAAGGTGTTCTCCAAATAATTGGACGTAGCAGCGATAAAATAATTACTGGTGGAGAAAATGTTTTTCCCGGTGAAATAGAAACTGCTATTAGATCGACTGGAAGAGTAAAAGATGTGTTTGTAGTTGGCAAACCAGATAACTATTGGGGACAGATTATTAGTGCTGTTTATGTGCCGACAAATATAGATATTTCTCCTCAACAACTACGAGAGGCACTCGTTGGTGAAATAGCTCATTTCAAAATCCCTAAATTATGGCTAAAAATTAAAGAGATACCTAGAAATGAACAAGGTAAAATTAATCGCCAACAAATTCAGGAATTATTAAGCCAACATCCATCAGAGCTAGTTATGCAACACGACTACTCCCTTCCCGCCAGAAGAATACCGATTAAAAACCGCCAAGACGCCAAGGACGCAGAGAAATCAGATAGGTAATCTTACACCGGGAAGGGAGTAGTAATGCTATGTGGAATTAATCATGAAAAAAGCTAGAATAGCAAGCGATAAGCAATTCCGAATGGTCGCTTTAGAGATTGAGCATCTGTAAATGTTTGTGTATAGGTGCAATGGTATTTGCCGTCATCATTCCACTGGCGGCGACTGCTGGTAAACCAATACCGGGAAAGGTTGAGTCTCCACAGCAGAGCAATCCGGGTATGGGTGTGCGAGGACTGGGAAACAAACCAACTCCGGCACGAATCGCCGGGCCATAAGATCCACGATGGCGTCGGAGATAACGTTCGTGTGTCAGGGGTGTACCAACTAACGTTACGTCGCATCGTTTACGAATATCTGGAATAATTCGTTGTAGCGCTTGCCACATAACTTCTGCACGCAAGCTTTTTTGTTGTGCATATTCCTGACTCCGACGATCCATCCCCTGCCAGAGATCGTATGGTTCGTTGCCAGGAGTATAAACATGAATGACATGCTTTCCTGGTGGTGCTAGCGACGGATCGAGAACGGAGGGAATTGATACCAGTACCACATTTTGCGGCGCTGTCACACCTTTTTCCCAATCATTGACTATGATGTAATGACACGCTAAGTCTGACCGTATTCCTTGAGCCTCAATCCCTAAGTGGAGATGCATGAAGCTATCACATTCAGGTGTGCAGGAGCGCGATCGCAACTGTTTTGGTACTGATGGTAACAGCTTCAGGGTATCCCATACCGAGATATTAGATACGACATATTTGCGTGTTTTTACTACCTTGCCTCCCCGCAGACGCACACCTACCGCCCGATCTCCTTCGACAAGGATTTGTTCAACATGAGCGCCCAGCATGAGCTTACCACCATATCGTTCCAATCCTCGTACCAGGGTGTCAACTAAAGTACCACTTCCACCAATTGGATAGTCCAACATTACACCCGGTCGATACCAATCTGCAAACATAAATGCGACTTCCGCAGTACTGGTACCATCGGCAGGGAGTCCGGAGAGGAGGAAACAAAGTAAGTTCAGCCAATTACGAATAAAAGGGTCTTTCACAACACCATCCATGATGCGTGAGAAAGGTCCCGTCAACTTGGAAATATTTGCTGTATGCCGTAGTGAAGATAAAGCAAATCGGCTCAGAGTCAAAGCCGCACCTGCATCAAAACGCAAAGCGGCTGGTGGAATTGCGATCGCAGCTTGAGCGAGTGGTGCCATCACACGCTGGAGTGAGCGCCACTCAGCGACAGCATCGTCCCCACGGAATCGCATGAGAATTTCACAAAATTGGTCAGCACCAACCGACGTGTCAAAATCTCCTTCCGGCAGACAGCAACCCCATGTATCGTATGTCACGCACGGAAGTTCCTCACCAATCGCATCTAGGACATGACGCAAGGGGTTAGCAGAAGGTTTATAAGACAGTCCAGAGTAGAGTGAAGGACCTGAATCAAACTTAAATCCGTTGCGTTCAAAAGCGTGTGCCGCACCACCGGGGATAGAGTGACTTTCACAGACGATAACATCAAAACCATATCGTGCTAAAAGCGCAGCACAACTTAAGCCGCCAATCCCACTACCAATGACGACTATATCTGTTTGTTCAGAACTCAAAGTGGATGCTGTCATAAATTAATTGTAGCTCATTGTAGGGTTGAGAGCTACCTGTGAGAGCGTCAAATTCGAGCGTTTGGTGAGCAATCGCCAATAAACCCGGTATAAACCTGGTAATATTAAGAATTACCCACTATTCAATATCTTAGATCGTTAATGCTCTTGTTTTGAGATTTTCAAGTATTGACATAATGCGCTTGTTGTGGTTAGAGGAAAATAGCTGAATGCTGACTAAGTACAGCTTTGCATAAGTTCGTAGCGAATTGACAAGGGAAAACTTTTGAAG
>JAQYWP010000288.1 GCA_029379285.1 Rhizonema sp. PD38 | reverse complement strand
CTTCCCCTGCCTCCCCTGCAAGCCTAAATGTATCAACTTTAAAGTGAAACGGTATGACGGGGTATTGACAGAGAGGATGCTTTTGTTTTTAGAGTTGCTATATGATAAACAACCAGCAAACAAATTCCACCTCTCAACATGGACAGTGCTGACAAAAAGCAAAGAAAGATCGGCATCTTTAGACCATTAGCCCACATTTGAATTCGAGCGAAGCGAGTCGTCCCCTCTACTCCAAACGGACGAGAGTTCGATAAAAATGGTGTATTGATTGACTATATTTTAACCTCACTATTCTGGCGTAGACGCGCGCGACTCGGCTCACCTGTGGCAATTGCTATTACCAGTGTGAATGTAGCTTAAGCTACATTTAAATCATGATCTCGCCAGAATAGTGAATTACCGACATTTAATTTGGTTTTGAAGAGAAGATTCTTATACTTCGGATAAGGAAATATGCATCTCGGAATTTGGGATTATTGTTTGTGTCCCAAAGGTACCCACCGCATTTTTCTATTCCTCCAGGGAAAACATTGCCGGCCCAGTCACCACACAAGGTCGTATTGATGACCATCTCCATGTCTTTGAAATATCCTGGACACGAATTGAAACTGACGTAAGGGGTTCCCCATGTGTTCGGGTTAGGTGAACCTCCAAGGACATTCGCAGGGATATCAGCACGCTTCCAGAACCAGATTTTGATTGTCTGGTCGTGAAGCCATTCGCAAGCGTATGCTCCACCGCCGTTCGAGTTGAATCCGTGACCGAAAGAGCCGGACGGTGCCATGATGCCACATCCCGTGAAAGCGTTGTTGGCGTTGCAGTCGGAATTCAAAATATTTGGGATGTTTTGGACACATCCCTTTCTGGTGTGCAATGTTGACTGGTTGGTGTTGTTTGCAGAGGGTGTCGAGTTGACTCCTTCGATAATGTCAATTTCTCCGTTAAAAGGCCATGTAGCTCCCGTTCCAACCAGCCATATCGCTGGCCATACCGCCATTCCTTCAGGTATGTGGTCTAAATCGATGATGAACAATCCCCCATTGTACTTTTTATCTGTGTAAATACGGATCGCCTTTCTTTGGCGTTTTTCTTGGGGGTTGTATCCCTCTGATTCAACGTCGATTTTAATTTTGTTTCCATCGACAATGTTAATAAGCTCGTTCCACTTCCCATATTGTACGTAGCCGTGGGTTGGATCGTCCTGGCTGAAAAAACTCCATTTGTCACCTTTTTCATTTCCGTTGATAAACTGATTTCCAGTCCAACTATCTTCAAGCTGCCAAACGTTAGCACCACCGCCACTATTACCAGATTGCCCAGGAATAACAAGTACCATTCCAACTTTAATCTGATCGGGATTACCTCCAATTAGATTGCGATTAGCTTCATAAATAAGACGCCACTGATTGCCGTCTCCGTAAACTTTTTCGGCTATCTTGGATAGCGTGTCACCTGGTTGTATAGTATATGTTTGCACTGACATAGTTGATCATTACCTCCAATAAAGAATTAAGCTGTAAAAAAACCGGAAACGGGCATTAAGAGAAGATTTCATAAGTTCGTAGCGTTGCCGATCTATGAAGGTCCTTCAGGTGACGCTCGTTCCGACGCTCCTGACGCTCGTACCCCTTCGGGGAAGCAAGCTACGCATGATTGCGTCTCCCCTTGGGAGAAGACTCGCTACCGCTAACGCTAACGTCGCTAACGCTGACGCTCCTGACGCTCGTTCCTTGCTAACGCTAACGCTAACGCAATCCCTTAGGTCGGGCTAACCCTCTTTCTCCCAAGGGGAGACGCTCCCGTGAACAGCGCTGTCTCACCGTTCGCTCCTACCAAGGATTTCAACGAACGCAGAATTAATTTCCACTCTTAGGTTTATTTATTATGATTTCCCCACTTTAATGTTACCGCAGCTTTTGCAGGTACAGTATATGTAAATGACTGTGAACCCCATCGAATTTTAACTGGCTTTTGAGTTGATGTTCTATTGGACAATACAACTACTTTAGAGCCATCAGGGTTTTTGTATGCTACGTCTTCAATATCATCTGTGAATGAATTCGACTCTATTCTGTATGCTCCTGGATCAACAAACTTGCTTGTATGACCCATTGAATAGTATGATGTATTCCTTGTTACACTATTTGTAGAATCTGACCTGATTGTTAGGAAACCACGATTTGAATTGGATGGTGTATCTACTCCTGCAAGCTTTGGACTTGCGTTCTGGTCAAGAGCTATATTCCAGAATACTACAGACTTAGACCAGTTTCTGGGTGAACGGATAGTGTGATACATCTGGTCTGCAAACTGGGCAGAATCATCACCTATCCACGTACCGCTACCTGCCTCTGTCAGCCATACATCCTTAGCTGGGTATCTATTGTGTAGTTCAGTCATTTTTTCGTGTTTACAAGAAACACCTGTACAGTAAGGATGCCATGCTGAGCCTGCACAAAAATTATATGCACCAGAAGCTAATACATTAGCAGCAAAATCTGTACCTTTATCATCAAAATTGTGGTCAAAGCAGATAATTTTTGTGGTTATACCGTTTTGTTGAAATTTAGGACCAATGTAGTCTCTAATAAACCCTATTTCATCCTGTATAGACATTTGCATTCCAGGATATGCAGGCGCATTTTGAGGTTCATTCTGAATTGTTACCGCATGTACAGGAGTTCCTTTAGCTTCATATTGCTTAACATATTTGACAAAGTAATCAGCATACACGCTGTAGCATTCAGGTCGCAGGTATCCACCGTTCCCATAAAGTCCCTTATTAGAACGCATCCATGCTGGTGGACTCCACGGGGTAGCAAATATCTTTATGTGACCCGGATTTACTTTATATGCTATATCAAGCATAGGACGTATGTAAGCGTCTTCCCTCCAAAGAAAAAAGTTGCTTAAAGACCAGTCATCAGTGTTATTCGTAGTATCATCAAATGTCCACGCTTCCCAGCTAAAATCAGATGCTCCTATAGGCTGGCGAAGCAAGCTTATATTTATTCCTGATGGTCCGAATAAATCTTGCATGACTTCAGACCTTTTCTGGTCTGTAAGCTTATACTTTAGTAGCCAACATGACGCATCGGTGAGTGAGCCACCAAAACCGTCTATCTGCTGATACTGTGTACCTTCGTTAACAATTATTGTGTAGTTACTAGTACTGCTGTCAGCTGCAAAAGAAATATCTGCCTGCTTTACCAGCATAGTACTTGTGCCTGGTACAGATAACCATACCTCTACACTTTCCCCAGATGAGTTAATGTTTAAACTCATAAGTATGCTCCCAATTGCTTTAGAAACTGCTATTTTCTGCGCTTAACTTGAGGATGAACACTGACCATTATTGAAAGGCTCGTAGTCAATATATACACCGTCAAATCCAAAATCTCTTACCAAATCTGCGATCGCCTTAGTATTCAGAGTCGCAAAATTTTGGTAAGTGGCTTCACCTACTGCCATTCTACGGACAAAGCGTCACATCAAAGCTTTTTTGCGTTGGACAATTATGCAACCCTGCTTGATCGTCGTAAGCGTAGCTATAAGCAGTAGGGCAGACGTTGTGTACCATCTGGACAAAATTTGTTTGTGCGACAATTCCTTTGCGACACCCTTCGACATCATTATTTGGGCAACAGAGATTGACACCTGGTGCTTGGGTTTCAGGCTTTCCTAAACCATAAGGAGCAGGATAGTTCCATTTTTTACACGGAGATAGGCATTGTACGGCTTTACCATCCTTAATGACTCTCAAATCCCCTAAACCTTGTATTTCATTTTGAGGACATTGAGCAAGAGAAAGATTACATTTGGTCGTTGTACATGAACCAGACTCCCCTCCCCTAGGTTTAATCTCAATAGGAAGGCTGTAACCGTCTACTAAGCTTATATCATACCAAGCTGGTTGTGTGGAACCTAGATTTGGAAAGTTAAACTCAACTTTAGTGTCGGCTGGGGGCTGACAACCTGAAGGAGGACACGGTGGTATTGCTTCTCCTGCAGCGCAGTTCTTACCATTAGAGTCACAACCAACTTTTGGCCAGAATCTTCCAGCCCAACCGTTATTGGGTATGGAGTAATCATGTGATTGACCCTTAGATAGTTGAACAGTACTATCTGATAGCGGAGGTATATTGGTGTTAGGTGTTGTTACCATCCATACAGGAAAGTTACATTGGTTAGTAATTGATAGTCGAGTGTTATGGCTCGTAGCTCCTGACTCTAGTGCGCTCGCACTAGAGGGGTTGAGAAACAGGAACAAGAATAGGAATGATACCATCACTAGCGTGGTTCTTGCATAATGTACTACCTTTATTGCAATGGTAGAAACGCTATTTAAGGCAAACATTATATGGTATCCTATGAATTTTAACATTGTCGGAGTGCTACTTTCAGATTGGAAATGATAGTTCTAGAATTTGTTAGACATGCTTCTGTGTATAACCACCAGAGTCATTGAGATACCAAAGACCGTAGTGTCCCTCAGCACCGTTCGATCCTTGCCAAGGGGGATTTTGCTGGTTCTGGTTGCTTTTCCAAGGTTCGTCAATTGCTTCAAACAAGTAAGTAATTACACCTTGCTGTGATGCCCACTTATTGATCGCCTCAAAGTATGCTTTGAGGTTATTCACGTTGTTATTCGTGTTATTGAAGCTGATTCCCTGTGAAGGCCACCCAGTCTCGCCAATCATTACCTCGCATTGCGGGTTGATTCTAGCAACTGCTGATTTGATCGTATTGAAAGCTTGGCTTACCCCATTCACACCGTCTTGGGGAGTGGGTGCATTTGAACCAGGATAAAGATTGCACTGAATAAAATCGCAGTTTTGGATTAGTGCTTTAAGCTCATTGTAATATGCGCTGCTTGGATTGGCTATATTTCCGAAGGTATTTGAGCGGACACCAACTTTGATATTGAGGTTATGAGCATTCTGCTTATTAGCTACAATCATTGCGTTGACAGCATGAGTTGTTTGTGCGTCAACGACATATTCATTAGTAAAAACCAATGAAGTTACTGTGTGGGGAAACACGGCGTTTGCTGCGCTAGCTGCAGAAAACGCCGCTTTAATTTCTGCCTGTTGCAGTTCTGCATTTGACTGCTGATAAATACCCTGAGCTACCTCAATAGCAACTTTGCCGCGAAGCTTATTTAACTGGGCTGCTGCTCCTGCAACATGACAGTTAGAATCGACCTGATTCCAAGGTGTTGTTGGTGAGTAGTACCCGGCATAACCCATACTGTAGGTGCTGATTTTGGTGAACTGAGATGCTATGACCTCTAGCATATTCACAATATCTTGCTGACTGTAAGAGTTCCACTGCGGGGTTGTAGCTTTTGGAGGCGTTCCTGTCCAGCGACGGACATAAGGTTGAAAGGCGACACCAAGAAATTGAGACATAATAGTACCTGCAATTAAAAAAATTGAGTGGAGTCTTGGATGGGGTGTAAAGTTCGGATCAACTTGTGCTTATCTTTGTGCTACTTGGGTTTCGATTAGTACATTGTTGATATCCCTGCTCACCCGTTGCTACTATTTACCAAAGAAGAATACAGGAGTCAGGAGCCAGAATTCAGAATAATTCTGTGCGTAGGAGTGGATGAATAATGGTCTAAAGCTGAACGTATTTATTCGTGGAGAAATAGAATTGCGAAGCAACTTTACTGAAACCCCTGAATTTATTCATGGGGTTATTCTGACGAATGACGAATGACTCCTTCTCATAGATGTGTACCAAAATCCTGGGTCCAGTAATGTTTGTACTGAGCTGCATTGTTGAAGGCATACCCAATACCAATTTCGTGATAATTGGGACTGAGAATATTTTTACGATGTCCGTCATTAGGAGGCGTTTCATTCATCCAACTTGACATTGCATCTTCAGGCTTGGATTGTCCTGCTGCAACGTTTTCTCCTGCAGACGAGAAACGATAACCCGCTCGTTGCATACGATCAAAGGGCGATGAGCCATCCGAACCATTGTGCGCCATGAAGTTGTGGTCTGCCATATCTTGGCTGTGTCCCTGAGCTGCTGCCGTTAACTGAGAATTGAGTGTAAGTGGGGCTAAACCCGCTCTACTCCGCTCTTGGTTGACTAGTTCTAACACCCGGCTAACAAAATTATTATTGGGGGAGGGGACAACGACACTTGAGTCTTTGGGAGGAATGATCAGAACCATGCCAACTTCAATATGGGTTGGATCAGCTTTGATAACAGCTTTGTTTGCCTCGTAAATCTTTCGCCAAGATGCTTCGCTGCCATCCCCGTAGAATTTTTGGGCGATCGTGGAGAGAGAATCACCGGATTGAACTGTATAGGTTTGACCCGCTACGAATGAGGAGAATGTCACAGACATGATAGTTTTCCTTATGTTGAATAATTGGTTAAGAGGGTATCGATGATTTTGCTGCTGCCTTTATACTGCTGTACGCATCAAATTCTCACTTTGCGCGTGAACGCTACTTTCACTCTCGCTATGTGGCATTAGGGAATGGTAAGTATCATCCTAACTTTAAGCTGATTAGGGTCAGGTCCAATCACGGCTTTATTTGCATCGTAGATTTTTCTCCACGATTGTTCACTGCCATCTCCGTAGAATTTTTGGGCAATTGATGATAAAGTGTCACCTGCTTGTACAGTATACGTTTGACTACTAGGAGGATGAACTACCCCACTATCTAAAACTGCCTTAACGGACTTGACACCTAAATTGATAGCTTCGCTGATGGTATCAACAAAGATATCAATCTTGTTACCTAGAATTGCTGTACCCTTATCTAGCGCTGCGGCTTGAACCTGTTTACCATCCCAAAGTATCAAGGTAAAGTTTGTTTTTAGGGCAATAACATTTGGGTCTACAGCACACTGTAGACGTCCTTTGCCGCTAAGTGCTTCAAGTAAGGTAGATCCAAAGATGCCTGTCGCGGGTGGATGCCCAAGTGTTTCTTCCCTGCTGTAAAATGTTGCTTTCAGCTCCAATTGTGTAGACATGATTTTCTTATGAGTGGACTTTGGACAATGGCTCAATCGGTGTTTGTCTGAGATAGAGAGAGAAAAATCTCAGCAACTGAGGAGTGATATTTTTAGTAGGCTAAAGCTGGTCTTATTTATACAGCATTAGTTTTCATCTCTAGAGAAGAAGGTTTAAATGCTTTGTCTTCCTTCTCCTGTTTAATAGCTGTCAATGAAATCAACTTATGCACTTTAATCTGCTGTTGCTAGCAATATTAATTTTTGCAACACAACCCATTATATTAATCCCAACTTATAGTCACCTTCAATTCTTTAGGATTCGGATGTGCAATTAGACTACTTTGCTCGCACACATCATCAACTGGGAATCCATAAGATTTATTATCTATGCTATGAAGATGCCAAAATTGAGCATAGTAATTAGCAGGACTATTTTTATAAAACTCTTCCGGTTTACAACTATTTGCTGGATTCTCTAACATATGCCTGTTAAACATGGCGCTAATTCGAGCTTGAATTAGCTGTTGAATCGCATCGCCTGTTGTAAATACTCCATTACATCTAAAAACGTCCCCAGATTTAGGATAGTTTATTGTATATTTTGCATTAGGAGAATCAGTTTTGGTAAAAGTAAAGATGTTATTTTCTACTTTCCCTATGAATGTTCCCTGTGGAATTGTAAGTTGAAGTTGATTTGACGTGTAATATTTCCACATATTGCGAATATAATTATCAAAGTATGTTGCGTATTTGCCATTATCAACAAAACCTCCTCTAAATGGCGATACTATTCTGTATGGCTCGTGAACCAAAGATTGAAACTCGACTGGCACAGTTTTAATGTATTCACTGAATAAAGCACTCCTTGATTCAGTTATGCCAACCTTTTTTGAGCCATCAGATGAGATTAATTCAATGACCATTGGAAATCCAAACTGGTCTACTTGAGTAGTATTGACGTAGCAGCCTGTATTATCAATAGTAAACTCTACAAAATCAAAGTAAACGTCTGCATTGGGATCGAATGGATTAGCCGGATCTGGACCAACAAGATCTTGCCCGTTATTGACAACTTTAAGATAAATTGGTGAACCCAGACTAATATAGGCTCTACCCCAATACATAGGTGGAACTTCTATCTCAGAAATCTCATTGAGAGTATATAAATAATTACACCAGTTTTGCCCATTTTTAGTTAGATGACCTGGTGCATTATTATCGCCATCATTACATGGAATTAAGTTGCCGCTTTTATTGACGTGACAAAAATGACCTGATGTATTTTTACCAGTAATTGTAAAGTAAATCTGATCTGAGGAATACTTTCGGTTTGTATTGTTGATAAAGGAAAATTTCATGATGTTCTTATTGAGTAAGTTCGTCGAACTATCTGGAATGTTTACAGTCCTTTGAACTGATCATCTATTATCCGTTGAGGACTATTGTTGCCAGGGATAACGTAGTCTGCATCGACTCGTGCTTTGTAGATGGAGTAGATCTAGTGGACGGTGGAACCTGCGGTCTAGATGCTGTCTAATACGGTTCGGAAAAACAGGGGGAGCTTTCAAAGAGCAGGAAAGGAAAAAACCAATTGTCTATCAACTTTTTCCCTTTCTGCCTCTCTACTTCCCCTGCCCAAGAACTGCAAGCCTTAACAGATAAATTCGCACGCTCCGTACCGTATTGAGATGCTATCGCTGCGACCTCCGCTAAAAATAGCTCAGTCTGTCTCTTTATCAATTTAGCTTTTAGATCCAATTGTGTAGACCTAATTTTCTTAGAAGTCCAAAAAAAAATCATTCTTATAACCCAATATGTGCTATAGGAACTTCGTCGTTTTTGGGACTTCCATGAATATATTTCATCACAATCTCAACACCTAATCCTTTTTCGCGAACGGCAATTTGATAGTGATCTGAATTGAGATCATTCTCATGTTTTTTGATGAATCCAAGAAGATTAACCAAGTTAAAGTTGACACCTAAACTCATAAAATATTTTCTCCTGAAATTAACGATTGATATGTAATAGAGGACTCCTA
>JAQYWP010000287.1 GCA_029379285.1 Rhizonema sp. PD38 | reverse complement strand
CAGTGCTAGACCAACGCCTCCTAATCCACCTGTGATTAGATATACTCCCTGTTCTTTTAATCCGGTTTCAAGAGAAGAAGCTCCTTCCAATCGGACAGGTTGAAAATCCTGTACCCAGCGATGAGAACCACGGTAAGCTATAACTTGGTCGGATGTTTGGGTGATAAGCTCTGTTAGCAACGCTTCTATAAGTGGCTCCTGTTGCCGAGTTTCTTTTGCGGGAATCACCACATCAATGCTGCGACAGGCTATATTCGAGTATTCTAAGGGAATTACCTTACATGGTCCGAGAACTAATGCTTTCTCTGGGCACAGTACCTCTGAGCCTGTCACTTCCTGCATATTGTTTGAGACAATTCCAATTTCTACCGAATCTGTCTGATTATTTTCCCCAAGTGCCTGGGCGAGAAACAGCAGACTGTAGAAGCCTAAAGCTTCAACCCTTTCCAATGACTCAATTGTTGAAAAAGCTTGAATGTCGGGCGTCACACTCCATAAATGAACAATTGTTCTGGGGATTTTGCCTTGTGTACGAAGTTCTTGAAGTAAGGCGTCGTAGTCATCCCGTTGTTGAGGGTTGATGGTATATATATCTTTAAAAGATTCTTTTTGGCGACTAAATTGCTCACCGACTTTGACGGTAATAACATCCTGACTCTCATGTGCCAGTCGCTTCACCATCGTGTCACCCAAGCCGCACTCATCAACAAATACTAACCAGCAGTCCGACTGAGTTGTCCCCATCCCAAATTTCAAAGGCGGCGGCATAGAGCGTTTCCAGGATGGGATGTAGAACCAATCGGCAATGTCAGGCTTTTTGTCTGATGAGACTTGACGCATCTGCTCAGCATCTTTAGGCTCAACCAACATAGTAAATGCTGGAGATGCCGACAGGTTTGCCGAAGCCGAAGCTTGAGCGACAAAGACATGATGCTCGAAAGCTTCAGTGTTCGACAAAACCGCAACTTCAACAAACCCATGCTCTTGTAGTGCTTGGTGCCATTGTTCCTTTGACAAAAATGGATTACCTCGGCTGCGTCCTTCATCTTCTACCGGATTCATCAGCAAACCGTCGGTGATGTCAAAGTTTAATTGAGGTTCAGTTATCTCCCAAAGTAGCAGAAAGCCTCCAGGAGCCAGCAAAGAGCGAACATGCTCAAGTGTTTCTTCCATGTTTCGTGTGACGTGTAATACATTGACTGCTACCACTACATCAACGCTGTGGTTAGAATACCCTTGCTCAATTGGAGGTTTCTGAATGTCTAGGAAACGATATTCGACAAATGGATAGGCGCTAAATTTCTCTTGAGCGCGGTTCAAAAACCAACCACCCACATCAGTAAAAGTGTATTTTGTTTGTTTCAGCGGCAACACTTTTAGTAATTCTGTCGTAACAATGCCCTGTCCACCACCGATTTCTAAGATTCTTAGGTTCACATCTAGTGGCAATAATTTCACCACCTGTTCGATGCTTGCTCGTATAATTCCTTTAAAGTAAGTATCCAAAAGCAATTCTGGATTTGAACTTCCTGCTGTTTTTTCTGCTACAGAAAAGTACAACTCCAATGGTTCTTGTTCGCCACACAGCACTGACGGCAGATTTCCACCACATTCGGTAACGATATTTAAAACTTGAGGTTCTTCTACCCATCTGATTTTAGCTTCTTGTACCAGAGTATTGAGATAGTCTGTTGAACAGGGTATAAGGTATGTATATTTATCCTGCTTTTGCTCTAAGTGACCTTGCTTTACAAGTACATCCAGCCAGCGACAAAGCAATTGCCTATATCGAGGAATGATATGATGTTGTTCAAACAATTCTTCTAAAGAATACTGATCGTTGGAATTGCTAAAAGTACCATTATTCCTTAAGGCAAGGTTGATGTAGGCAGTGCATAAATTATCTAACGACTGCTTATTTTTCAAATAAGTTTGTTCGTCAAATGACGCGATGCTAACACAAGCCTGTAGCTTACCAGCTTCTACCAGAGATTTCCACAACTGGGTTGCTGTTGGTCTTGGCTGCAATCCCCCTAAAAGTGGTTGTTTTTCTAATTCTATCCAGTAACGCTGGCGCTCAAATGGATAGGTTGGTAAGGGGATATGATGGCGTTGCTCATTAGCATAAAAACCAGACCAATCTACTTTCACACCAAAAAGCCAGAGACGACCCAAAGTGTTGAGTAAAAATGCTACATCTGAGTGTTGCTCCTGTGGATGGCGAAGTGAGGTTAGTACCACAAGTTCATCTACATGATGCTGCTTAGCAAAAGTACTCAGAGTTCGTCCTGGGCCAATCTCTAATAAGATGCGCTCACGTATCTTGATCAACTCAGCTATCCCTGAGCTAAAGCGCACAGTTTGCCGTAGATGCTTGACCCAATATTGGGGGTCTGTTGCTTCAGCTGCGGTGATCCAAGTGCCACTTACATTAGACACAAATGGAGTTTTAGGAGGATTTAGTGTAACTTTTTGTAACGAATGAGAGAATGGCTCAAGAATTGGCTCCATCATTCGGGAATGAAAGGCATGGGATGTATGCAGCCGCCGACAGCCAACACCTTTTTCTTGTAGCTTTTGATGCAATCGTT
Organism: Rhizonema sp. PD38; assembly: GCA_029379285.1. GTDB lineage: Bacteria > Cyanobacteriota > Cyanobacteriia > Cyanobacteriales > Nostocaceae > Rhizonema. The sequence goes on along the minus strand of JAQYWP010000287.1, from coordinate 6,486 downwards.
CTATCGCTTCGGATGGACCAGAAACCACACAGTAAGTAGGTCCATTGCTTGCGGCTAAAGACATTTCCGTTCCCAATAGGGTTTGCACCTCTTGTTCAGGAAGTTGAACAGAGAGCATTTCCCCAGTGAGAAGTTCCTGCATGAGTCGTCCTCGAGTTGCGACTAGCGCTAAAGCGTCTTCAAGCGAGAAAACTCCAGCTAATGTGGCAGCTACGTACTCCCCTATACTGTGACCAATCATCGTCTCGGGATGTACACCCCATGCCATCCACAACTGAGCTAGGGCGTACTCAATGGTAAACAGCGCTGGCTGAGCTACAAAAGTTTGTTGTAGTTGCTCTGTTGCCCTATCTTTCTGTGCTTCATTGGGATACAGTACATGGCGTAGGTCAAGACTTAGATAGGGTTTGAGCAGTTCACAGCAGTTATCAACTGCTTGAGTAAAGATTGGATCACTTTGGTAGAGTTCCCTACCCATGTTCACGTACTGTGTTCCCTGACCGGAAAACATAAAAACGACAGGACTATTGGAAGGCTGCTGGTAATGAGTGAACACTTGTTGTGGATCTATAATAGAAAGCGCCTTCAGTGCATGGTTAATATCTTGGCATACCACCATTCGGCGATGGTCGAAAGCTCGACGACCAACACTCTGAGTGTAAGCAACATCGGCGAGGTTTAAATCAGGATGCTGCTGGAGGTGAGTCGTTAGATTAGTTGTAGCAGTTTCTAAAGCGGTACTCGTCTGAGCCGAAAGCAGTAACAATTGCCAAGGACGAGAAGTCCCAGAGGTTTCAATAGCTGGGGCTTCTTCGAGAATTACATGGGCATTCGTCCCACCAATCCCAAAGGAACTAACCCCTGCACGTCGCGGGGTGCCGTTTGTTTTCCATTCGGAAAGTATAGTATTGACGTAAAAAGGACTGTTGGTAAAATCAATTTGGGGATTGGGTTCTTCAAAGTGTAAGCTGGGGGGTATTTTTTGGTGCTTCAGAGCTAGAACTGTTTTAATCAAACCGGCAACCCCAGCAGCAGCGTCCAAATGTCCGATGTTTGTTTTGACTGAACCGATCGCACAGAAGCCCTTTTTCTCAGTGCTGGTGCGAAAAGCTTGTGTCAGTGCGGTAATTTCAATCGGGTCCCCTAGAGATGTTGCAGTTCCGTGAGCCTCAATATAAGTAATCGTTTCGGGTTCAACCTCGGCAACAACTTGAGCGGTTCTAATCACCTTGGCTTGAGTATCTATACGAGGTGCTGTGTAACTAACCTTGAAAGATCCATCGTTATTGATAGCCGAACCTTTGATGACAGCATGGATGGAATCTCCATCTGCTAGAGCATCTTCTAATCTCTTCAAAACCACAATGCCCACACCTTCGCCACTAACAGTTCCTTGTGCTTTAGCATCAAAGGCTCGACAGTGTCCGTCAGGAGATCCAATTGCGCCATCTTTATAAAAATAGCCAGCTTTTCTTGATGCAGAGATTGAAACACCACCAGCCAAAGCCATATCACATTCACCATTGAGTAAGCTTTGGCAAGCTAAGTGGACAGCAACTAATGAGGTTGAACAGGCAGTTTGAACTGTATAACTTGGTCCAGTTAGGTTAAGTTTGTAAGAAACGCGTGTAGTCAAGAAATCTTTATCACTTCCAATCAAAAGTTGGAAACTATCAACAGAATTTATAAAGTTTTTATTTGAATAAAGGTTAAAAAAGTAGCTGTTCATGCTGGAACCAGCGTAAACACCAATTGGTTTATCGTAAGTTTCACAATTGTAACCAGCATTTTCAATAGCTTGCCAAGCACATTCTAAAAAGATACGTTGTTGTGGATCGGTAACTTCTGCTTCTCGGGGATTAAAGCCAAAGAAGGAAGCATCGAATAATTCTACATCTTCTAATATGGCCTGTGCTTTGACATAATTGGGGTCAGTCAGCACAGCTTTTTCTATTCCTGAAGATAGCAGATCTTCGTCACTAAAGAAAGAAATAGACTCTACGCCTTTTTGTAGGTTTTGCCAAAATTCTTCAACATTTTTGGCTCCAGGAAAACGTCCTGCTAGGCTGATGATTGCTATTTCTGAGTCATTGATAGTAGGAGATACTATAGGAGAATTCATAAATCGTTGACCTCTTTACTATTTTTGATTGACTGAATTTTTTGAAGACGTTTCTTTTGTTGAGCTTTACCTGCTTCAATATTTCCAGTTTGAACATCAGTTGTATAAAAAGATGATGTTGTTTGTTTTTGTAATGCACTTAAGTACTGTGCGAGAGAGCTTATAGTTGGGTATCTAAACATTTCGAGGATTGATACGTCGGCTTTGAATATTTCCCGCAGTCGGCTATGAATTTTAACCATAAGCAATGAATGACCACCGATTTCAAAAAAGTTATCATTAATGCCTAGCTTATCGACATGAAGTACTTCTTGCCAAATATTAGTAATAGCTTGCTCTACCTCGGTTTGGGGTTGCTGATAAACAGCTTCTAATTCGGGACTTACTAAATTAGGCACTGGCAGTACCTGACGATCCACCTTACCATTAGGTGTGAGTGGCAGCGCCTCCAGCATCATAAAAGTTCCCGGCACCATGTAATTTGGCAGCTTCGACTCTAAAAAGCGGCACAGTTCAGAAATTGCCAGTGTTTGCTCTGAGTGAGAGACTACATAAGCGACTAGTCGTTGCGAATCTGCTAAATCTGAACGAACAATAACTACAGCTTCTCGTACTGCTGGGTGTTGGCTGATGAATGACTCAATTTCTCCAAGTTCAATGCGGAAACCACGGATTTTAACCTGGTGGTCAATACGATTAATATACTCTATCTCGCCATTGGGCAGATAACGTGCTAAGTCTCCTGTTTTATACAGACGTGTCGCCGATTGTTTGGTAAAAGCATTAGGGATAAATTTTTCAGCAGTTAGTTCAGGACTGTTGAGATAGCCCCTACCCACTCCCACGCCACCGATATACACTTCACCAGTTACGCCTACGGGAACAAGGTTTAGATGCTGATCAAGCAAATAAATCTGGATATTGGCAATCGGACGACCGATAGGAATTGTCTTGTTGTGGGTACTATTCTTTTCAATATTGTTTTGGTGTACGCCTGCCCAATAAGTGACATCTACTGCCGCTTCAGTTGGACCATAGAGATTGTGCAGATCAGCTTCTAGACGTTGAGAAAAGCGTTTTTGGAGTTGTCTGGGTAACACTTCACCACTCGCCATCACGCGCTTGAGAGACTTACAAGTTTCAAGATTTTCTGCTTCTAAGAAAACGTTTAGCATGGAAGGTACAAAATGTAAAGTAGAAATTTGCTGCTGTGCAATCAAATTCACTAAATAATTCGTGTCTTTATGTCCTTCTGGTCGAGCTACCACTAAAACCGCACCCGTCAACAACGGCCAGAAAAATTCCCAGACTGACACATCGAAGCTGAAGGGTGTCTTCTGCAAAACTCTATCTGTTACTGTTAATTGATAAGCGTCCTGCATCCAAAGTAAGCGATTGCAGATTCCTTGGTGAGTATTCATTGCTCCCTTCGGTCTACCTGTAGAGCCAGAGGTATAGATGACGTAAGCTAGGTTCTCGAAGGTGATGTTGCAGACGGGGTTTTCTATCTTCTGATGGGCAATTGCTTCCCAGTCACTATCTAAGCAAACGACTTTCGCCTTGTGAGTAGGGATCTTTAGTAGATACAGTTGTGTTAACAACACGATTGGTTGAGCATTTTCCAACATGAAAGCCAAGCGTTCTTTGGGATAGCTTGGATCTAACGGCACATATGCCCCACCTGCTTTGAGGATGCCCAACAACCCGATGACCATATCGAGCGATCGCTCTACGCAAATGCCCACTAGTACCTCTGGTCTTACTCCTAGCGATCGCAAGTGGTGCGCTAGCTGATTAGCTCGCTGGTTCAGTTCCTGATAGGTCAACTGTTGGTCTTCAAAAACTACAGCAATGGCGTCAGGCGAGCGCTTTACCTGAGCCTCAAATAACTCATGAATGCATTGATTTTGAGGATAGTCAACTTGTGTCTTATTCCACTCTATCAGCAGTTGATGCCGTTCTTCCTCACTTATAATTGAGAGCTTTGATATTTGCTGGTCAGGATTAGCGACAATACTGGAGAGCAAGGTTTGAAAGTGCCCTAGCATCCTGTGAATTGTGGCAGCATCAAACAAATCTGTATTGTATACTAAAATTCCGAGCAGCTGTTGCTCTTTTTCTACCATACATAGGGTCAGATCAAACTTCGCCGTTTCTTTGTCGAACTCTAAAGGGCTCAAAGTTAAACCTGGTAGCGCCAAAGTCGTGGTTGGGGTATTCTGGAGTTGGAACATTACCTGAAATAATGGTGTATGACTCAGGTTTCGCTCCGGCTGTAGTTTCTCCACAAGCTGCTCAAAGGGCAAGTCTTGGTTAGCGTAAGCCCCCAGGGCAACTTCTCGTACCCGATTCAAAATCTCTCGGAAACTTGAAGTACCCGAAAGGTCAGTACGCATGACCAAGGTGTTGACAAAAAATCCAATTAGCCCCTCGATTTCATCTCGGTTGCGACCAGAGATAGTAATGCCTACCACAATGTCGTCCTGACCAGTGTAGCGGTAGAGTAAGGTCTGAAACGCTGCCAGTAGTGTCATGAATAGTGTTACCTTCTCCTGCTGGCTTAGTTTCTGAAGAGCTTCGGTTAGGGGCTTGGACAGAATCAGAGATTGCGTTGCGCCTCGGTTGGTTTGAACTGCTGGGCGAGGACGGTCAGTGGGTAGCTCTAGTATAGTTGGAGTACTGCTCAACTGCTGCTTCCAATATGACAACTGAGCCTCTTGCACTTCTCCCTGGAGCCACTGTCGCTGCCAGACAGCAAAGTCTGCATATTGGATTGGTAGTTCCGGGAGCGGTGAAGGCTTACCTATAGAGAAGGCTTCGTAAAGAGCTACGATTTCTCGGATGATTACCCCAAAAGACCATATGTCACACACAATGTGATGCATTGTGAACAGCAACACGTACTGAGCTTCGTCTAATTGTAGCAGAGTGGTTCGCACCAGTGGATCGTTCGCTAAATCAAAGGGTCGCGCCTGCTCGTTAGTGACAAGGCTTCGTACCTCTGCCTCTTGCTGATCCTTTGGAAGTAATTGTAAATCCACTATTGGTAGAGCCAAAGCTAAGGTTGTGGCTATGACTTGCAACGGTTGCCCATCTACCGTAGTAAAATGGGTACGCAAAATTTCGTGACGCTGCACAATTTCGTTAAGGCTCTGTGCTAATGCAGTTTGGTTGAGCAAACCATACAAGTGGAAAGCGTAAGGTTCGTTGTATAAGGATTGACCTGGTTGCAGCTGATCGAGGAACCACAGGCGCTCTTGAGCAAAGGACAGTGGAAAATAGTTGGAGTCTCGACTTTGAGACTTTATTTGTGTTTTTGAGAATACATTATTTTTTTTCTGGTTGAGCCGTTGCAGAAAAAGCTGACGTTTTTCTGGAGAAAGCTCAGCGATTTGTTGGGAAAGCTCACTCATTTGAATCCTCTGTCTCAATGAACTGCTCTGGCGAGGCAAGTATTGTCCGCACCTCATCCTCCGATAGTTTCTGGATCTCTGCTAACATCTGAGCAAGTGTTTGACTATCTGCTTTTTCTGTTAGTCTTTGTGTAATGACCTCAGCCAACTCAGCCACAGTGGGCGCATTCAAGAAGATCTGAAAAGACAGTTCCAGATCGAAGGTTTGACGCAACCGAGAAACGAGTATAGTACTAAATAAAGAGTCTCCTCCCAACTCAAAGAAGTTGTCGTGAATGCCTACTTTGTCTATACTAAAGAGTTGTTGCCAAATGTCAACTAAGGTACGTTCCACCTCATTACTGGGAGGCACATAAGCATTTCCTAAATTTGGACGGGGGTGAGTTGGTTTTGCTCGACTTACCTGCACTAATTGCTCTTCCAAAGATTTAGGAAATTCTTGCAGCTGAATCCTAGCCTGGAAATCTTGTGTTGATACTATGACCTGAGGTACTGTACTACTGTGTAAAATACGTCTAAATGCCTCAACACCCTCTTGATATGTCATACCTGCCGTCACTTCTTCACCTGTGAGCTCCTTATGCCGTGCTTCTACAGCAACTGCCATGCCTAAACCATTCCATAAACCCCAGTTTATAGATCTGGTAACAGTGTCTGTAGAAGCGCTGTAGTGGGAGAAGGCGTCAAAGAAAGCGTTTTCAGCAGTATAATCCATCATCCCTGGTGTACCTAGAAATGAAGAAATCGATGAACACAGTACAAAGAAATCCAGTTCTGTATCCTTGAAAATAGCTTCTAGTACTCGTGTTCCCCTGACTTTCGGTGCTAGAGCACTGGCTGCGGCTTCTTTTGTTGTGAGTTGAATCATCCCTCCTCCGTACACTGCAGCTGCATGGATCACTCCGTGGATCTGACCAAATTGGTGATTGACTTGTTTAAGTACTGTAGACA
>JAQYWP010000286.1 GCA_029379285.1 Rhizonema sp. PD38 | reverse complement strand
ATATTTTCACAATCTAAAGATGATTGATTATCGAGATTACTGAAGTATTCTCCTAAGGAGCTTATAGTTGGATATTTGAATAATTCCAGCATTGATAAGTCTTTTTGAAATATTGAAAGCAGTTGGCTATGAACCTGAAACAGAAGCAATGAATTACCCCCGAGTTCAAAGAAGTTATCGTGAATGCCTATCTCCTGCTGATTAAGAGTTTTTTGCCAAACTGTAGCAATCGTCCGTTCGATTTCAGTTCGTGGCATCACATAAGCAACTTCTAATTGTGGTCGAAGATTTGACGGCGGAGGTAGTGCTTGCGTGTCTACTTTTCCATTGACTGTCAGCGGCAGAGCATTCAGAAATACAAATGCCGAAGGCACCATATAGTTGGGTAGCTTCTCCTGTAAGAAACGGTGCAATTCACTAGTTGTAAGAGCTGATTCCCGTTCAGACACTACATATGCCACCAAGTAGTTGTTGCCTTCTTCATCTTCCCGTGCCAGGACGACTACCTCCCACACGGCTGGATGCTGGCTCAGCACTGCCGAAATATCCCCTAATTCAATGCGAAAACCTCTGATCTTTACTTGGTGATCAGTGCGCCCAAGATACTCAATGTTACCGTCGCTTAGGTAACGTGCTAAGTCACCGGATCTATAAAGACGCGCTCCCGGTTCGTCGCTAAAGGAGTTGGGGATGAATTTTTCAGCAGTCAGTTCAGGGCGATTGAGGTAGCCCCGTGCTAGTTGGGTTCCACCTATGTACACTTCTCCGAGTATACCGATAGGAACAGGTTGCCCTTGAAAATCCAGTACATAGATCTGCGTGTTAGCAATCGGGCGACCAATGGGAACAATAGGTAAACTGCTCTGGCGCTTACAGTCCCAGAAGGTAACGTCAATTGCAGCTTCAGTTGGACCAAAAAGGTTGTGTAGTTCGGCCTCTAGACGCGCAAAGAAGCGTTTTTGCAGTTCAAAAGACAGCACCTCGCCACTGCAAATGACACGCTTGAGACAGTTACATGCTTCAAGTCCTTGCTCTTCTAAGAAAACTTGGAGCATAGAGGGGACAAAATGGAGTGTGGTGATTTGCTGGCTGACAACCAGCTTGACCAGATAGGTACTATCCTGATGACCACCCGGTTGGGCGACAACCAGACGAACTCCATTCAACAATGGCCAGAAAAACTCCCAAACTGACACATCGAAGCTGAAGGGGGTCTTTTGTAGAACGCTGTCGCCTGACATTAATTGATAGGTATCCTGCATCCAGAGTAAGCGATTACAAATGCCCATGTGGGTGTTGATTACCCCCTTAGGTCGGCCTGTAGAGCCAGAGGTATAAATTACATAGACACTGTTGTTGGTTTTCACCCCGCTAGCCGGGTTTTCCGGAGATTGTTGGGTGATCACCTCCCAGTCGATGTCTATACAGATGACTTTGGCTTGATGAGGAGGTAACGTTTCCACTAGTTGTTTCTGGGTAAGCAGTACCAGCACTTGGCTGTCTTCCAACATTAAAGCTAGCCTTTCCTGTGGATATGCTGGGTCAAGCGGCACATAAGCTCCACCTGCCTTAAGAATACCCAAAAGTCCAACCACCATTAAGAGCGATCGCTCCACGCAGATTCCCACCAGTACCTCTGGTCTTACACCTAAAGAGCGTAGGTAATGCGCCAGTTGATTAGCATGATGGTTCAGATCCCGGTATGTGAGTTGCTCATCCTCAAAAACCACAGCAATGGCATCGGGTGTAAGCTCCACCTGAGCCTCAAATAAACGATGGATATATTGATTTTCGGGATAGTTAACCTGAGTATTATTCCACTCCACCAGTAGCTGCTGTCGCTCGGTTGCACTCATAATCTGCAACTCACTGATCGACGCATTCAAGTTGCTAAGAATACTCTCGAGTAATATGTTGAACTGTTTTGCTAAACGCTCAACACTCTCAGCAGAAAATAAATTGGAATCATAGTGAAACTCTGTAGCGATCGCACCACCTCTATCAAAACAAGAGAGTTTCACTTTAAATCTGTCAAAACAGACATACTTTTTATAAACCTCAAATGAAATATCACTATCTAAATAGTTTGTGCTCCGTTCCTCAAAATCAAAGCAAAATGGGAAGAAAGACAGTTCATCAACCTTCTCTATTGCGCCAACTATTTGCTCCCAAGGAAAGTGTTCTTGCCATTCTTTTACTTCGTCTAATGATTCGTCAATCTGCCGCATAACCTCGCTAAATATATATTTTTTTTCTAAAAAATAATGAATAGGTAAGTAATTGGCAAATAACCCAATAATTTCTTGGAGTTCTTCATAGATTCGACCATTGCAGTTAATTCCCAGTATCATATCTGACTGTCCTGTTAGACGCCAGAGCAATACTTGCCAACAAGCTACAAAGAATACAGAGATTGAAGTTTTATGTTCCCGCACAATTGCTTCAATCTCCGTCCGCAGATCAGAATGAACCACCAGAGAGAGAACTTTGGGAGCAAATTCTTTTTTTTCAAAAGGCTGATTTTCAAAAGGAAGCTTAAGATGAAGAAGATCAGAAAAATTGTTGGTCCGCCAACGTCTTACTTCTATATCAGCATCTGTTAGTTCTAATAATTCATTTTGCAGTTCAGAAAATTGAATGTATTGAATCGGTTCTGTTAATAATTCTTCCGACTCTTTATCACATAATTTATAAAGATCACTGATTTCTTTAAGCAGATTTTCAAGCGCCCAAGCATCAGCATTTAGAGAAGGTAGAGTTATCAACAAAATATGCTTTTGGATTCCCTGAATAATTATGGTAAAACGCAAAAGTGGATTTTTTTCTAATTCAAAAAGACACTGACCCTCTTCTTCAAAAATTTCCGCAATTTTCTTTTCTTGTTTTTCGCTTTCCCAACTACTTAGATCAACTTCCTGCCATAGTAAGCTGCCAGATTCCCTTATTACCTGAATTGGTATTTTCATTTCAGGTAGTCTTGAGAAAGTTGTACGGAGAACTTCATACCGTTTGATAAGCTTATGCAAAGCTTCTTGTAGAAACTTCACATTAAGATTTCCTTCAATTAGGATAGCTAACTGAGCTTTGTAAGCCACACTATCTTGCTGCAACAACCAGAGACGTTTCTGTTGAGGCGATAGCTTAAATCCTTCAATAATCTGAGTTTGCATTTGCTTAACTTATCTTATCTCACTAAGTCCACCAGTTATTTGCAAGACTTTGAGGTTTTGTCTCATCTACTATTCGCCACCCTTCTTTAATATATGGTGCAAATTCAGTCAGCTCAAGTGACTCAAGAGCCTTAATCTCGCTATCAGTCAGATCCGGGTGCCAAACATCCACAATCAAAGCGATTCTACTTGAGGTGGCATTAATCTTGACCTCATGTTCAAAAGAATCATCAAATAATAAACACTTTCCTTCTTGCCATGTCCTTGTTTCATTTCCAACACGGATAGAGCATCCCGAAGGTATCTTTAAACCCAAATGACATTTTAATCTTGCATTTGTAGGACCCCAATGAGGTTCTATTACTGTGTTTGGACTTAAGGCAGAAAAACAGGCTACTCCTGTGCGCCTTGGAATTGCCTCAATAATTTGTGTTGTTTCCGGACACTGCAAGCAGTTATCTTCAAATTTCCTACCCTGAAGGTAAAAATAATATTGAAACCAGTCAGTACGTTTTTTGTAACTATAAGAGGACTCTGGCTGCATATATGGCAGAAAACCAATTTTGACGTTTAAATTAAACAGTTCTTTTTTAATAATTGGAAATGAGGTTTCTAAACTCTGTATCCATTCAAAATCAGCAGTATTGTGCCAAGGCTTTGTCGTTAAACTAGGATAAAAGAAATCAGGATTTTGCTCTGGTTGTGTCGGTGGACGATTTTGTAATCCCTTTGTTATTTTAAGGAATTCCTTGAACCTCTCAGTTGAGTTGTATGAAATACTATTCATGGGAAAATATCCATTTTGAAATTAACTTTAATTTTGCTATCCAATTGATTCAAATTAGACAATATTTATTGGGAAACAATCGAAAATAAAGCAATAAGTTCGGAGCAGATATAGGTATTGCTGATCACCCCTCTAGAGACGCGAAATACCAAGTCTCTACACATGTGAAATTTTTACAAACGACTCCCAACCAAACCGTATTGAGTAACAAAATTTTTACAAATGGTATCGAGAGTGAAGAATACAGGTGCTTAAGAGCATCAGTAGTGTTGAGTCTAAAGCAATACGCTGGCGTTCAGTCATTGCAGAAAGTCGATCTAACAAAGCAATGATTAATGTTTGATCGAAGAACGGCACTGATGCCATCACTGAGCTTCGGAAAGAGTCTTGCATTAATTGGTACAATCGATTGTTCGTTGTTAGAGTCGCAGGAGGCGCAGTAAAAGGATGTTTTGGTCGAGTATAAACTGTGTTCGTTAAGAAAGGTCGGGCGGCTTCTCTTAACACATACTTTTCCTGTATCCCATAAGTTAAAAGTGATACAGGTATTTGACGTACTAACTCGAAGAAATGGTGATCTAAAAACGGGATACGGATTTCAACAGCATGTGCCATTTCCAAACGTTCTGCAAATAATGAATAGTTAGGCAAAATAGATTTAGACCACAAATACAGTGATTGAATAATTGGCTCTCGACCGACAAGCTGTCCCGGCAAATCAAACTGATCCAAAAAGAGGTTGTAGACATCCTGCTCAGCAAATTTAGCAGCATAATCAGGTGCTAGGAGAATAGGAAAAAAGGCTCTGTCTACAGCTACGTTTTTCAACCAAGAAGGGACAAATCCTAATGTCCGCTGTACGCTTGCTAAGAAAGCTGGTGTAGTGTTGGGTGATGAGGTACGAGTCATTAAATTTTTTCCTAGAGTTTCACCCAAGTTCTGCTTTGCATGATTGAGCCGTAAGTCTTGTTTTACATAACCATATCCAGCGAATATCTCATCAGAGCCATCGCCTGATAAGACAACTTTGTAACCTGAATCATGCACTACGCGACTTTGTAGATACCTAGCAACGCCGCGCGAATTAGTATCTAAGGTTTCGGCATGCCAAATCACATTAGCAATATGATCGCTAAAATCGGATTGGTTAAGGCGAATAGGCTGAAAGTCAGATCCCACCAGTGTCGCTGTCTCGCGGGCAATTGCTTCTTCATCATAACCAGCATTGTTGAAAGTAACAGTGAAAGCCCGGATTGGCTCTGAACTATATTTTGCTGCAATACCTAGTACAGCAGACGAATCGAGACCACCACTAAGGAAGCTACCTACTGGTACGTCAGCTCGTAGCCGGATTTTAACTGCTTCTTCTAATTTGTACCTGATTTGTTCAATGTATTCAGTATTCGTGTAGTGTGGATTTAATTCATCAGTTCTTGGGTAATCAAGATCCCAATAACGAATAAGCTGGATATCGTGGCGTGTTGCCAGAAGGTAATGACCAGGCGGGACTTGATATACACCCTCAAATAATGTCCGGTCTTGGTTTACATAAAGAAATAACTGTTGAAAAAATGACTCTTGATCCCAACGAGCTTGAACTCCTGCGGCAAAGAAGGCTTTAGCTTCGGATGCTAAATAAAGTGTATCATTAACTATCGTATAGAAGAGTGGCTTGATGCCGAAGCGATCGCGTGCTGCAAAAAGGATTTGATTATACTCATCCCACAGTATAAATGCAAACTCACCTCGTAGATGATCCAGGCATTGTGTCCCAAACTCTTCATACAAGTGGAGTACTATTTCGCTGTCAGAACAAGTTCTTAATTGGTGTCCTCTTTGTTTTAATTCAGACTGAATTCGTTCAAAATCGTAAAATTCTCCGTTGACAACAACGTGTAATTGCTCATCTTCATTGGTGATCGGCTGATCTCCTGTTGTCAGGTCGATAATACTAAGTCTTGTATGACCAAGTCCAACCCGTTGATGAGAAGCTATCCACTGACATTGCTTGTCAGGTCCGCGATAGCTTAACTGCTGCGTTGCTTTGGCTAGCGTCTCTGCCGAAATCGGCTTTTGTTTTGAGAGCATTGCAAAAATACCACACATACATTATACCCCTATTTATTTCTTCCCTACAAGCTATAAAATCTTTCCTTTGCTCTTCGTGCTTAGTTTTCTACTTTGCAATATGCGATTCATTTAAGAAACTAACTTTCTCAATTTAAATAGGATATTTATAATCTAATTGTTTTCGGTCTAAGACTTTTTAACTTACTAGCATGTAACTGCTGACGTGCTTCTAAAGCCATAGATTTTTCCTTTCTCTCAAACTCATCAAGCATTCTTATTAAATTTCCCAATTGAGTACTGGGATCTATAACCATAATGTTTATTATTTCTTGAAAGTGACTCAGTATTTTAGTCGCTGTGACGGGTTGGAAACGACGTAAATCGTAGATGATATCCAAGCATAGACTTGAACCTGGGACTGCAATAAGAGTTAAAGGGTAATTGGTACTTGTAAAGGAACGAATATTATCCATTTTCAAATTCCTTGTAGGCAACTTTGAAGTATCCACTTTGGAGTTTTGAAACACGAAAATACTCTCAAACAATGGCAATCCTTTAGGTACCTTCGTCCAACTTTGAACTTGTGCTAGAGGGGTATGCTCATATTGGCGTAGTTTTATTTGTTGCAACTGGAGAGATTTTAACCAAGGCAAAAGCGAATCCTCAGGAGATATTTCTACTCGTGTTGGTAAAGTATTGACAAAAAGTCCAGTCATAGATTCAGATCCACTCAAGCTAACTGGACGTCCCGACAAAACTGTACCGAAGAGTACATCTTTATTGCCGCTATATTGACTCAATAGTATTGCCCAGGCTCCTATTAATAGAGTATTTAAAGTTAAATGGTAATGTTTTGCCAGAGAATTCAGTGCTACTGTGACAGCTACTGACAATTGAACCTGCTGTTGGTCATAGATTTTTTCAGGACTATGTGAATTAATGTTGCTTTGGTCTATTCCTAAAGGAGTGGGTACTCTAAAGCCTTGAAGCACTTGCTGCCAGTAAGTTTCTGCTTCTGTTAGATCCTGTTGCTTTAGCCAGGTAATGTAGTCACGATAAAGACGTCTTGGCTGTAAGTCAATACTTTTACCTTGGTCTAATGCTTCATACAAAGCAAAGACTTCCTTTAAAAGGATAGCGTCAGACCATACATCTGATACCAGATGATGACTACTCCAAACTAGCTGATGGATGTTTTCTGCTATTTGGATCACTGCTAAGCGCATTAAAGGCGGCTCAGAAAGATTGAAGCCACGATTTCGATCTTCAGTCAGGTAATTTTGTAAATTAGCTTGCTGAGCAGCAATAGAGAGTTTAGACCAGTTATATTGACTTATTTCTAGTGTTGCTCGTCTGTAAACTATCTGAAGTGGCTTGTTCAGATTTTCCCAAACGAAAGCTGTCCTTAGGGTTGAATGTCTCGCGACTACCTGCTGCCAAGCTAACTCAAAGGCTAAGAGGTTGCACTCCCCATGCAAGGTACACAGCTGCTGGTCAAAATATATTCCGGAGTTGGGAGCGGACACAACATGAAAGAGTATACCTTGTTGTGTTGGTGAGAGTGTGTAAATGTCCTCAATATTTTTCGGATCCATAGCTGGAGATTCTTACTTACTTGGGTATGCTTTTAGTTGTGCTTTAGGAAAAGCTGGCCGAGTTCTTCCTGACTTAACTCAGCTTCTGGAAAGTCAGATGGTGAAAAGCTTGGCGTATTAGAAGACTGGCATTGAGAAATTAGCGATCGCAGTCCCAAGACAAAACGCTGAGCCAGTTCTTCTACAGTGGCTTGGCGATGAATATTTTCGCTATATGCCCAACTTACTTGTAGTTGTCTTCCCATGACCTTTCCTACGACTTGTAGTAAGTGGGAACGAGTAGAATGAGGACTAATAGTCGCTCCGTGGGATTCACTAGCTAATTGAAAGGTTGAAGATTGTTTGAAAACCTGATCGAACTGTCCTAAGTAATTGAAAATGATTTCAGCTTGAGGAAGATTACACAGTTTTTCCGCGTAACTTTTATCTTTGTAGCAGTAACGTAGCAAGCCATAACCTATTCCTCGCTTCGGGATGCGACGCAGCTGCTCTTTGATTGATATTAAGGTATCAATGGGATCTGGAAATTCTCCTATATTCAAATGTACAGGAAACACGGTGGTGAAAAAGCCTAACGTGCGAGATAAATCAACTCCTGAAATAACTTCCTCACGTCCATGACCTTCTAAGTCAATGAGGAAATTCTGGCTTTTTATCCAGGGAGAAATAGCTTGCGCCAAAGCCGTCAGCAACACCTCATTAATTTGAGTATGGTATGTCGCCGGGAGTTCTTGCAGCAGGATACGAGTCTCCTCTGGTGTGAGGTTTACCGAGACAAAGCGGGTTGAGACTTCAGTATTAGCGCCGTTCAAATAGTCTAGTGGCAAGTACGGAACTTGTGTTGGTTGTGCTAACCAATAAGTTAACTCTTGTTCTAGTTCCGGTGAGTTAGCATATTCCATCAGCAAACTAGACCATTGCTGAAAGGAAGTTGTCTTCGGTGGAAGAGTAATGATCTCTTGGCGCTGAAGTTGCTGATAAGCTGTTTGCAGGTCTTCTACAAGTACCCGCAAGGAAAAGGCATCTTCTGTTAAGTGGTGTAAAATTAGCAACAGGCGACTGGTTTGCTGAGAACCGAGATCAAAGAACCCAACTCTGATCAATGGTCCTTGCGATAAATGAAGGCTATTTTGTAGTTCAGTTGCTATTCTTTCAATGGCGATCGCCTGCTCTGTTTGTGTGAGATAAGACAAATCGAATTGAGAAAAGGACACTTTCTCTCCCAAACCCTCATTTACTTGCTGCCACATTCCTTCAAGTTGTTCAAAACGCAGACGCAGTGCATCATGATGAACTAGCAAATGTTGGCAAACTTCCTCCAGCAAAGCAGGATCTTGACCTGGCTGCACTTCTAATAAAACTGCTTGATTCCAATGATGAGATGCGGGAAAGTTTTGCTCAAAGAACGTAACCGTTCAGGGGGTAGTCAGGCGATCGTCAGTTAGAGAGACAAAAATCTGGT
>JAQYWP010000023.1 GCA_029379285.1 Rhizonema sp. PD38 | reverse complement strand
TTTTTTACCATATCTTTAGTTTTATTAATTCTTATTGTTCCCAATTTAACCGACCTTCTAGAAGAAAACACGTTCTTTACACGGCTTAACAGCCTTTTTATGTGAAACCTTATCTGTTGAAAATATACTTATGGCAATGTTCTTTGATGGTGCAACCGACTCCTTGGTAACAAGCGTACTCAATTCAATTGAGTGGCATATTCGTTACAACTTGCTAGAAGGTAGATGTCCCGACAGTCCAGCATTCCGGCAAGTTGTACCCAATGCTGTAGACAGTCGGGGTATTTGGTTGGAATCTGGTTGCTTCCAAATCGAGTCAGCCCCCATCACTGGGGAGCAAAAGACCACGATCAGCTGGCATTCCGACGAGGGCGAACTTCGGTTCCGAATTGTTGAAGTGACGCGACCGCAGGACTAGTCCGCACTCCACTCTGAATAAACCCTACTATAGCAGTAGGGTTTGTTTTTCTCAGGTGCATCGCCCATCTCAACATTTATCAACAAAGTCGTTGGATATACAACCTAGTTTCAGTAGATACATCCCCAACAACCTCACTCTCACCCTCGATACTGAATATAATATTTAGTCGCTCTATCCCACGGTTCAACTGTGGGATTATTTTTTACACAATCGACCCAACCACCTAAGTACGATGGCGCGAAGCACCCGCACCAGCCGTGCTCGCACTCCCCAGTTGAGTTGAAATAATCAGAAGTCCCCTCACCCCAGGCGAAACCCCGCATCAACTTCTATCTCTGCCTTGGCAATTGGGTCATCCTCGTCATCATCAAAAAAACCGTCATCATCGTCTAAATCTTCTTGTTCTTCTAAAACTGCTGACACCGACACTTCAGTTGCTGTAGTGGATTCAACAGAAGCGGGTTCACTCGACCCAAAAAAAGATGCTTTTGGAGGAACCAAGTTAGCAGTCGTGAGAGTTGCACCCATTGAAGGAACTCCATTGTAAGGCTGAACTAACACTACCTGGGCAAGTCCCTCCATTCCAAAAGCCCGTTTTAGCTTGACTATCTCGGCTTCTAAATCCGCGATCGCATCCAAAATGCAGGAGTGTAGTTCTTCTCCCCGCACACCAGCTTTACGTAAGTAATAGGGTTTATGTCGCAGCATAATAGCTGCCATCGCCAAATCGCTCCCTCCCTCTTCCCTTTCCTTAATATACTCCAGCACCTTCCCCTCAAGTGTTGACTTTTTTCTTATTACCGTCAGCATCACTGATTCAGCTAAATCTTTCTTTCTTGGCATAAATCAAGAGTTAAAAAACGAGGGTTTCTCAGTAAATTAAATGTAATTTAAACCACTATAACCTACTGATTGGAGTTATACCATACTCAATTCTTACCCAACTCTTACTCTGTTATGACTCTACTCTCCCAATATTAAGTATTTAACAATTAAATATATATTTTAAATTTGCCTTCTAATTGAAATATCATTCAATAACAGAAGAATAAGGTAAAAGTTAACTCTTACTATAGTGAGAGTACTTTCCTACCTAACTCTTCCAACTCTCCGCAAGTCTAGAAGTCT
Organism: Rhizonema sp. PD38; assembly: GCA_029379285.1. Lineage (GTDB taxonomy): Bacteria > Cyanobacteriota > Cyanobacteriia > Cyanobacteriales > Nostocaceae > Rhizonema. The sequence continues at coordinate 19,085 of JAQYWP010000023.1, read as the reverse complement.
TGAGTTTGTCTCGAAACCCTATCTGTAACTGACTTTGAGCCATTCGCCATCTATAACCAAGAGGATTGCGCTCAGGTGTAGCCTCGTCTAGTAACAAGGTATGTCTAATAGGGTCATTTTTACATTCCCTAATTTCTCAAAAACCGTATTTTATTGAGAATAGCTTAGACACTGCACGTCTTTTTTTGTAACATAAGGATTGGCAATTGTAGTATCAAAGCGATCGCAAACAACGTCTTTGATCATCACAACATAAGAACAGATGAAACACTTACGCACAGTAAAAAAAGGTCTGAAAACTAGACATAGTAGAGCTTATAGCAACACACGTCCATTTTCATGGAATCCTACCAACGTGCAATCCATACTACAACTTCGCACTCGCTTACCTCAATGGTCAACTTGCTGTTTGATATTTTTGCAAAAATGGGATGCTCCCGTTAAGTTGCAGCTTAACTTGCCGATCTGAACTTTTGAGCATTTCCATAACTGGCTAAATAGTAATAGGACAGAGATGCCCCCACTCACAAAACCGTCCTATACGTCCACGGCTACGTTGATTACTTTTTCAACACAGAGCTAGCCGAACACTACAACGCAGAAGGATTCGATTTCTATGGCATCGATATGCCCAAATATGGGTGATCGCTTCTGCCCCACCAGTCTCCAAACTTCGTGCGATCATGAATGAACCCAAATTCCCAACCGTAATTTTAGGTGCAGGTTTCGTAGGGCTGTTCACCGCTTTACATCTCAGCCATAATCGTTACAACGCTCCAGTTGTTCTGGTTGATAAAAACGCTCGCTTCTGCTTCAAGCCACTGCTATATGAGTATCTCAGTGGTGAGATGTCATCTAACCAGGTGATGCCTGCTTATAACACCTTACTAAAGGGTAGTAATGTTGGTTTTGTACAAGGAACAGTACAATCTGTTGACTTACAGCAACAGCAAGTTCAGCTAGTTGATGGCACAGAATATCAATACGAAAATTTAGTGTTGGCGTTGGGGAGTGTTCCTGCTTTCTTTGCAGAAGGCGCAAGGGAAAATGCATTGTCGTTTCAATCGCAAGCAGATGTCGATGCCCTTAAAAACCAGCTTCAGACTTGTTTAAAGCAAGCGGTTGAATCGGATGAGCCAGCAAAACGAAGCCGTTTACTAACAGTGGTGATCGTTGGCAGCGGTCCCGCAGGAGTAGAATTGGCAATGACGCTGGGCGATCTACTGCCAAACTGGTATGAAGCGATCGGTGGCTTAGTCAGTGAATTGCGAATTGTATTAGTCAGCCGGGGAGATATTCTCAAAGGCGATGTTAACAGCCATCTGGGAGAAGTGGTAAAACAATCGATGCAGGAGCGAACCGTTCCTATAGAGCTTTTGATTGGAGCCTCCGTTACCGCGATTTGTCCAAATGCGATCAAGTTTGTGCGAAATGACCAAGCCGAACGACTGGAGGCGGAAACGATTATTTGGACTGGCGGGAGCAGTGTCAATCCATTGATTAAAGAGTTGGCGATCACACAGGAGCATCGCACTAAACGGGGACAATTACACGTTATGCCAACACTGCAACTTCCGGATTACCCCCAAGTATTTGCAGCTGGTGATTGTGCGGCGATCATCGATCCTGACAATCCGGGTACAACCCTGCCAGCGACAGCTCAGGTTGCCTATCAGCAAGGAAGAGTGATCGCTCACAATATCATTGCACGATCGCGAAACCATCATTTAAACCCCTGTCATGTCGTTTTACGAGGAACCTTGATGAAACTGGGTTTGGGCACTGGAGTCGCCAATCTGTTTGACAAATACCAGATTGGCGGTGCAAGAGGACATCGCATTCGTCATTTGACCTATCTGGAACTGCTTCCTACACCTCTCCATAACATTGTTGTGACTCACGAGTGGATCAGAGAAAAAATTTTTCATCTTCATGCTGAACAATCTCTAAGAAGTTAGTTATTAAATCGGCAATGAAAGATTTAGCATCAACCCTACGCAATCATCTGAGTGCTCAGGCAAATTCTCAGTTCTTAGTTCTTAGCCCTCAGTCCTAACAAAAGGCTGTAACCCATGAAAACAAATAGAACGCTGAGCATACTCAAGATATTCCAACAAAACTATCCTGAATATTTCATGGAAGCTGCGGAGCTAGGGCTGTTCATGATCGTGGCTAGTGTCGCAACCACAATTTTAGAATATCCTCTTTCTCCTCTCTATCAGGCAATTCCGAATTCTTTTGTGCGACTGGTTTTGATTGGAATTACAATGGGTGCTACAGCGATCGCACTCATTTATTCACCCTGGGGAAAGCAATCGGGTGCCCATTTTAATCCTGCTGTTACCCTCACATTTCTGCGCTTAGGCAAGATGCAAAAATGGGATGCAATTTTCTACATTGTTTTTCAATTTATCGGCGGATGGATCGGACTTCTGTTAGCCGCTCAGCTGATTCGGTTACCCTTCACTCGTCCTCCCATTAATTATATTGTCACAGTTCCGGGTGCGTCTGGAATCTGGTTTGCGTTCGTCGGAGAATTCATTATCGCTTTCATCCAGATGAGTGTGGTTCTCTACATCAGCAACACTCGGAAACTGGCTCCATACACGGGTGTATTTGCCGGATGTCTGGTGACAACGTATGTGATTGTTGAGTCTCCATTATCTGGGTTTGGGATGAATCCTGCACGTACTTTTGCTTCAGCGCTTCCTGCCAATATTTGGCCGGGGATCTGGCTCTATTTTGTTGCGCCGATCACGGGAATGCTGCTGGCATCGGAGGTATATGGTTTGCTACGAGGGTTCCACCGAATCAAATGTGCCAAACTTGTTCATTTTCACCACATCGGCAATCGTTGCATTCATTGTGACGCTCGCCTGAAGAAAGTCCATGAACCTGTCTGATGAACAACAAACCAACAATACAAATCAACGATGGAATTTTTAGAAAAAGGATAAACCAATGTCTGATTTATTCTTCTTGGCTCTGAACGATCACAATCTTCCCTATCCCGATACGATTCATCCGATCGTAGTTCACTTTGTGATTGCAATGGTTCTGTTTGCTGTCCTGTGTGATTTTATTGGCGTGTTCACGCGCAATTACAAATTATTGGAGGTGAGCTGGTGGAATCTCCTCCTTTCCACTGTTGCTATTTTTGTTGCCATTCTCTTTGGTCAGTTTGAAGCGGGATTAGCAAAACCCTACAGTACGGTAAAACCTGTGCTCAATTTACACACGATCATAGGTTGGTCATTGGCGGCAGTTCTTGCCAACATTACGGCGTGGCGGTTTGTGATTCGTCGCCGTGATCCGTTAAAACTTCCTGTTGCGTATTTAGCGGTAGGACTGATGGTGGTAGGTCTGGTCGGTGTTCAAGTCTTTCTGGGCGATGAACTGGTTTGGATTTATGGGTTACATACAACGCCTGTGGTTGAAGCAATCAAGCAGGGAGTTGCACAATGAACATGCGAATCATGGCTGATTTGATGGTGATGCAATTGGGTGATAATGGATTACCCTACATCATTCCGATTCATCCAAACTTAGTGCATTTGACATTGGGATTATTCATTATTGGCATTACCTTTGATATTGCTGGAGTGTTGTTTCCAATCGATGAACCAATTCTCAAATCGTTTGGGCTAGCAGCAACTCGAACCAACTTTTTTGATGTCGGTTGGTACAACCTTTTAGCCTCTGCCATTATCACGTTCTTTACGGTAGCGGCTGGTTTTTTCGAGATCATGCTGGCAGATCCACCACCCCACTTAAAAAGTGCTTGGGGGTTGGAACCACTGCCTACTATGCTACTGCATGGAGTGATCGGTGTCTTTCTGCTGGCAGCAATCGTGGGCATGACAGTCTGGAGAGGATTTCTTCGCTATCGCTGGCGCAAAGATTCTGTCAATCAAGTGTCGTGGAATTATGTGCTGGTTGGTGTTGTGATGATGGGCGTTCTGGCGCTTCATGGAACGCTGGGAGCGCAGATGGCAGCGGAATTTGGTATCCACATTACGGCTGATGACTTATTACAGCGAGGTCAAGATCTAAGCGCATTAAGGTAAGCGTTATGAAAATTTTGAGGATCTTCATTCTAATTGCGATCGCTGTTGCCATTTCTGTTACCAGTTTTTGGATGGGGCAGCAATCCTACTCCTGGTTTCCCAGTCAGGCAACCACAGCAGCCAAACTAGTTGATGATTTGTTTTGTTTTTTGGTGACCCTTTCCTCATTCATATTCTTTGGCGTGATTGGTGCGCTGTTGTATTCCATCGTATTTTCTAGAGCTAACCGACTTGATACTACAGATGGTCCTGCCATTGAAGGCAATACCACGGTCGAAATTGTCTGGACAGTGATTCCTGTTGTGCTGATTATTTGGATTGCTGCTTACAGTTATGACGTGTATCGACAAATGGGAATTCTGAGTCCCATGCAAGTGGTGCATCTACATCATCCATTGGAAACTGAACCCGCTTATGCTGCGGGCATGAATGAAAAACCTGATTCAGCGGAAGAGATTGGGGTGGTTGCTAAGCAATGGGCTTGGTCATTTCACTACCCTGGCAGAGATGTAACTAGTACAGAATTGCACCTTCCGGTTGATCGACGAATTCGGTTACTAATGCAATCGGAAGATGTGATCCACGGGTTCTTTGTTCCCGACTTCCGACTGAAACAAGACATTATTCCCAAACGCACGATCAATTTTGAATTCACCCCAATTCGCGTCGGTAAATATCGGCTCAATGATTCTCAATTCAGCGGTACTTATTTCGCTGCCATGCAAGCCGATGTTTACGTTGAGTCTGCCGATGTTTATAACCAGTGGCTTGATCAGGCTGCCAATCGTGAACCTGTCCCCGCCAGTAACCAGGCTGCATCTGAGCATATTGAGCAGCCAGACAAACTAATTCAAAGCGGCTGGAAAGTCCATCCGCCTGCCCCACCTCCTGTTGTGAATCATCCAAGCTAATCAGGATTGTCATTGGTTATTAGTCATTGGTGATTGGTCATTAGCAATTTACAGATCACAAACTCCAAACTCCAAATAACAATCTCATTCAATATTTATTTCCACTGACATTTAGTAAAGGAACCTTATCCATGACAGGTATTTCTACTAGAGACATGAGTAGTTTTGATGAAGCTCAAAATAAAAAATCTCAACCGGATTGGCGAACTTATTTCAGCTTCAGTACCAATCACAAAGTAATCGGAATTCAATATTTGGTCCTCTCCTTCATCTTCTTTGTGTTTGGTGGATTACTGGCGATGGTGATTCGCGGCGAACTGATCACGCCCGAATCCGATCTGGTAGATCGATCGCTGTTCAACGGTTTATTCACCATGCACGGCACCGTGATGATCTTCCTCTGGACGATTCCAGCCTTAGTCGGTCTTGCCAACTATCTCGTCCCGTTGATGATTGGGGCGCGAGACATGGCATTTCCATTGCTAAATGCGATCGCCTTCTGGCTGATTCCAGTCACGGGCATCTTGATGTTATCAGGCTTTCTATTACCGAGTGGTACTGCCCAGGCGGGCTGGTGGTCGTATCCCCCCGTTAGTTTACAGAATCCAACAGGACATTTCATTAACGGTGAATTCATTTGGTTGTTGGGTGTGGTGGTATCGGGCGTTTCATCCATTATGGGAGCGGTCAATATTGTGACGACAATTCTCCGGATGCGAGCACCTGGCATGACACCATTCCGTACTCCCATTTTTGTTTGGACGGTACTCAGCGCTCAGTTACTCCAGCTATACTGCCTACCAGCCCTCACTGCTGCTGGAATTCTACTCCTGTTCGACCTGTCGTTTGGCACAGCATTCGTCAACCCTAGTACAGGTGGCGATCCAATCATTTATCAGCATTTGTTCTGGTTCTACTCCCATCCTGCGGTGTATGTGATGGCATTGCCCGTATTTGGCATTTTCTCAGAGATCATTCCGGCATTTGCTCGTAAACCTCTCTTTGGTTACAAAGGGGTTGCTATCTCTTCTATCAGTATTGCTGCGTTAGGAACTCTAGTGTGGGCACATCACATGTTTACCAGCGGTACGCCTGATTGGATGCGGATGATGTTCATGTTTTCGACGATGTGCGTTGCTATTCCCACCGGGATTAAGGTATTTGCCTGGACAGCAACGGTATGGAATGGCAAATTGCGATTGGAAACGCCAATGCTATTTGCTCTGGGCGCTGTTGTGATGTTTGTATTCGCAGGCATTACTGGTGTCATGCTTGCCTCTGTTCCCATCGATATTCATGTCAGTAACACCTATTTCGTCGTGGGTCATTTCCACTACGTTATTTTCTGTACTGTCACCATGGGTATTTTTGCAGGGATTTATTTCTGGTTTCCCAAAATGACGGGGCGGATGTATTCAGAAAGTTGGGGGAAACTGCATTTCTGGCTCACATTCATCGCTGCTAATTTGACGTTCTTTCCAATGCATCTAGTTGGGTTACAGGGAATGGTGCGGCGCATTTCCTCTTATGACCCGCAGTACACCGGATGGAATATTGTTGCCAGTCTGGGGGGATTCCTGTTGGGGGTTTCAACAATTCCATTCATTCTCAACATGGTTGCCTCCTGGACAGTAGGTAAGCAAGCACCTGCCAATCCCTGGCGTGCCACCGGGCTAGAGTGGACAACTTCCTCTCCTCCGCCTCCAGAAAACTTTGAAACGATTCCGGTCGTCACCTCTACGCCCTATGGTTACGGCAAATCAGAACCATTGACGGTGAGTGAGACATAGCGATGTCAGGGGTACTGCCCATTCGTAACCGCATCAAACGCCTGCCACTGCATTGGGAGAATTGACAATGGATGTTTTGATTACTTCAGACGAACTGACACCGACTGCAATAGATGCTCAAGCCATCAATGAAAAAGGGAACGGCATGTTTGGCATGAGCGTGTTCCTGCTGTCAGAGAGCATAGTTTTCCTAAGCTTCTTTGCAACTTACATTATGCTGCGGACAAGCACACCAGATTGGTATCCAGCCGGTGTTTCAGGGCTAGAACTATTGAAGCCAACGATTAATACCGTGATTCTGGTTTCCAGTAGTGGAGTTATCTACCTGGCAGAACGTGCCCTTGATCGCAATCAGATCATGAAGTTCCGCGTCTTACTGCTGACAACTGCCCTGATGGGAACGTACTTCCTCTATGGTCAGGCAGTGGAATGGAGCAGTCTTACCTTTGGACTGACTACCGGTTCGTTTGGTTCAACGTTTTACCTGTTGACAGGATTTCATGGCTTACACGTATTCACTGGACTGCTCTTGCAGTTAATGGTGCTCATCCGTTCTCTCACCCCCGATCATGCCACTCCTGAAAGTCACTTCGGCTTCAGCGCAACGTCCCTATTCTGGCACTTTGTTGACATTATTTGGATTATTTTGTTTGCCCTTGTGTACCTCTGGCGATAAACAAGTTGAAGGATGAAACCCACCTATCACCCGATACCCAAAAAACTTATGCAAACCACAACCTTAATCGCAACTCCTCATCACCAAAACTTCTGGCAGGTCATTCAAAGCTACTGGCACCTGACAAAGCCGCGAATTATCATCCTCCTGTTAATTACAACAGCAGCTAGTATGGTGATTGCCGCAAACGGTCAAGTCGATCCAATGCTGTTACTAATAACGCTGCTGGGAGGTGCGCTGGCAGCTGCTTCTGCCAACGTTATTAATTGCCTCTATGATCGCGATATCGACTATGAGATGGAGCGTACCCGCCATCGACCACTACCTTCTGGAAGAGTGCAACCACGGGATGCCTTAATCTTTGCAATCACCCTCGCTATTCTCTCGTTTACGCTCTTGGCAACGTTCGCCAACCTTTTAAGCGCGGTTTTGGCAATGTCTGGAATTGGCACTTATGTTCTCGTCTATACTCACTGGCTGAAGCGCCATAGCACTCAAAATATTGTCATTGGTGGTATAGCCGGAGCAATTCCACCCCTCGTTGGTTGGGCAGCCGTCACTGGAGATCTGAGTTGGGCGGCTTGGGTCTTCTTTATCATTATCTTTCTCTGGACACCCCCCCATTTCTGGGCACTCGCCATTCTAATTCGCGAAGACTATGCAAAAGTTGGTGTACCCATGTTGCCCGTGATTGATGGAAATGCGGCCACTGTTCGGCAGATCTGGATCTATACGCTGCTATTAATTCCAGTCACACTGCTGCTGGTTTATCCTATGCAGGTCATGGGGGCTGTGTATGGAATTGCAGTGCTGTTACTGGGTAGCATCCTGATTCAGAAAGCCTGGTTGCTGTTGCGCGATCCGTGCAATCTGGATTTTGCGCGATCACTGTTCAAATACTCCATCTTCTACCTCATGTTGCTCTGCACCGCAATGGTCGTAGATAGCCTGCTGTGATCACAACTGATGAGGAAATAAACAATGATAATTGATGACTCACATTACGATGTAATCATTATCGGCACTGGAGCAGGTGGGGGCACACTAGCATACAAGCTTGCACCGACAGGTAAAAAGATTCTCATCCTTGAGCGGGGTGGCTTTCTCCCCCAGGAGAAGGCAAACTGGAGTCCTAGCGATGTCTTTGCTCAAGAACGTTATCACACCCAGGAGTATTGGTATAACAGTGCCGGAGAACCCTTTCGTCCGCAAATGAGCTATTGGGTCGGTGGTAACACGAAAGTCTATGGAGCAGCCCTCCTGCGTCTACGCGAACGAGACTTTGAAAAGGTTCAACATCAAGATGGAGTTTCCCCTGAATGGTGTCTGAAGTACAGTGACTTTGAACCTTATTACTGTGAAGCAGAGAAGTTGTATGACGTTCACGGAAAATCTGGAGATGACCCGACAGAACCCCATCGGAGCAGCGATTATCCCTATCCTGCGGTTACTCATGAGCCACGTATGCAGCAAATTTGTGATGCGATCACTAAGCAGGGATTGCATCCATTTTATCTACCGCTGGGACTGAAGCTGAATGAGGTTGATCGCACCTTGAGTACCTGCATTCGCTGTGACACCTGCGATGGATTTCCCTGTCTGCTTCATGCCAAAGCAGATGCGGAAGTGGAAGGTATCCGTCCAGCCTTGAAATACCCAAATGTCACGCTGAAAACAGAGGCGAAAGTGTTGCGTCTCCACACCGATGAATCGGGTCGAGAAATTAGAGGTGTAGAAACTGAGCTCAATAATCAGTCCCACTTATTTCGTGGAAATATTGTAGTTGTTGCTTGTGGAGCAATTAACTCGGCTGCATTGCTGTTGCGATCCGCCAATGACAAACATCCTAATGGACTTGCCAATCGCTCCGATCAGGTAGGCCGTAATTTTACGAAGCACCTGACTACAGCAATAGTGCAACTCAGTGCAACCCCCAACCCTACAGTGTATCAGAAGACGATTTGTGTCAATGATTGGTATTGGGGTGAACCTGACTTTCTCTATCCAATGGGCGAGATACAGAACACCGGAAATGTGCTTAAAGATATGATTGCCAACGAAGCACCCCCCTTATTGGCTCCATTTGCAAAACTGGTTCCAAAATTTGGATTACGACAGATATCCAAACATGCAACTGGCTGGTGGTTGCAAACAGAAGACTTACCCGATCGCAACAATCGAGTGCGGGTAGTAGATAACAAAATACACCTCGACTACACGCCCAACAATACCGAAGCACACGATCGCCTGATTTATCGCTGGATGGATGTTTTGAAAGCGATCAACAAATCAGCAGAACATGTGATTATCCGCAACGGAATTTATCCCCGCAACAGCACAGGGATTCAGGTTGTTGGACATCAATCTGGCACCTGCCGTTTTGGTGAAGATCCATCTAACTCAGTTCTTGATCCCAACTGTCGCACTCATGATGTCAATAACCTTTATGTCGTTGACAGTAGTTTCTTTCCATCCAGTTCAAGTGTAAATCCCACACTGACCATTATTGCTAACGCCTTACGAGTTGGTAATTATCTGATTGAAAAGTTGGCATAGAAGTATAAAGTCGTAGGTTGGGTTTCATACTTCAACCCAACACCAGCAGGGTTTACACTACACTTTTCTGGTGTGCCGGAATGACCTTACTAAACTTTTTGGGAGGAGGGAACACTTTCTGGCTCTATGGTCTGGTGTGTCTTGTTGCTCTAGCATTCACTTATTTCCTAGTACCAGAAACTAAGGGACATACGCTGGAGGAAATTCAGCAACAATGGCGTACAGACAAAGTGGCTAATAAGCCCAACTGAACAAGCATTACACAATCGCGGAAGGAGAAATCATCATGAAGCTTGAAGGAAAAGTTGCACTGGTTACTGGCAGTAGCCAGGGTATCGGTCAAGCGATCGCCGAGCGGCTGGCTCAGGATGGCGCAAACGTTGTCATTGACTATCGCACCCATCCAGACGGAGCTAAAGAAACCCTATCAGTTGTTGAGGCGGCAGGTCGTAAGGGGCTAATTGTCCAGGCAGATCTCAGCAACATCTGTGACATTCGGAAACTGGTTGATGAGGCGATTACCCATTTTGGCAAGCTCGACATTCTAGTTAACAACGCTGGGATTGATGGTAAAAATGCTGACTTTTGGAATATTGACGAGTCCATTTTTGATGCTGTGATTAATCTCAACCTGAAAGGGACATTTTTCACAACTCAAGCTTTTGTGCAGCATTTGATTGAAACTAAACGCATTGGAAAAATCATTAACATTAGTTCCGTTCATGAGGAGTTACCATTTCCCCACTTTACCTCCTACTGTGCTAGCAAAGGTGGCGTCAAAATGATGATGCGGAATCTCGCAGTTGAACTTGCTCCACTCGGAATCACAATCAATAACGTTGCTCCGGGTGCAATCGAAACCCCGATCAATACTGCTCTGCTGAATAATCCAGTGAAGTTATCATCATTACTCCAAAACATTCCGCTGGGACGCTTAGGAAAACCCCAGGATATTGCGCCAATAGTGTCGTTCCTCGCTTCTTCGGATGCCGATTACATCACCGGAACAACGATCTTTGCCGATGGTGGACTCCTCTGGAATTATCACGAGCAATAACATCCCTTTTGTTAAGCTAATCGTCATTCATTTTTCCAGACTGATTTGCTTGTAGTAAGGGCTGAAGCCCTGGTTGTATGCAACTTAAATGCTCATTAGCTTATATAGGAATCAACAATGCTTCTTCATCAATTAACCCTGGTGCTTCCAAAACTGTTGCTGAGTCATCAGCCACTACTGGCAGGATTATCCTTGCTATTACTGCGTGTGTGTGTCGGAGTTGCCTTTATATTGCATGGCTACCCAAAACTCATGAATTTCACTGGCTGGTCGAAAAGTATCCAAGTTCCCGCCTGGTTAGGGTTCATCTCTGCCAACACAATGATTTTAGGTGGTTGCGGTTTGATTTCAGGGCTTCTAACACCGATCGCTGCCTTCTTGATCGGCAGTTCAATGGTGGTTGCTATAGGTAAAGAAATTGCTGCTGGACTCCCCTTTGTTGCCCTTGATCCAAATGGCATTGCGCCACCGCTGGAGTCTCCTGCCTGGGAGAAGGCTGCCCTGTATTTAGTAGCCTGCCTGGTTTTGACATTCCTAGGTCCTGGAATATTTGCGATCGATCACGTTTTGTTTCGTTAAATGCACTCTCATTAGGAAATAGAACAAAATTATGAGCGAATTAGTTGTAGTCAGTTTTGATGGCAAATTTAAGGCAGATGAAGTTCTCCTGAACTTACTCAAGCTTGAACAAGAATACTTGCTCACTCTGGAAGATGCCATTATCGTTATTAAAGACGCGGAAGGCGACATTAAAGTCAAGCCGACGATTGATCTGGTTGCACCAGGAAGTTTAAAGCAGGAGCCTTGGGGTGGACTTTTCAGTGCTGTGCTATTTCATCAACAATTAAGCCTTTCTACAGGAGTGTTTGATGATAATTTTGTGCAAAAAATTGAACAAGTAATGAAACCTAACTCATCAACTATTTTTTTGCTAGTTGACTATGGTGTTTTAAATGAGATTTTGGCAGCTTTGCCAAAAATAGGCGGGAAATTGATCCAAACGACCCTCTCCAAAGAAGATGAAAACAAATTGCGAGCATCTTTGAGTACTGCTGTCTAGACATTTATCCGACCCATTTTTTAGTCCTGTGTAGGTTGGGTTACGCTATCGTCAACCCAACGCCCGCATGGGTTAACGATAGCGTAACCCATTCTACATTTGATTCCACTAGTGGAGTAATCCCAATTGGGTTTGAGTTTGACACATATTCTCTAATTTCTCCCCCCTTGATAAGAGGAGCTGGGGGGCGTGAAATGTGACACTGAAAAAGCCAATTGGTATCAGACATAGTCGCTGAGTTTGTGCTGTTTAGTACCAGACATTACCTGACCCACTTTCAGTAGATCACAAAGTTTTTTAGAAACCCTGCCACATGGACATTTCAACAAAACAACCAGACACCAGAAAAGAACCGATTAATCAGCGTTTGAGGGCGATCGCTTTGGGGTAACTAAAGTGATCGCCCTCAAACGAAGGCTGTTTTCCCTTGATTGACGATGCCTGAAACCCTCATTATTACGTTAGTTTTTGAAAGTTTGTGATCTACTGACTTTATAAAAATACTAGGAAGAAGACTTATGACGGCAGAAGAGATGAGATTAGCTGCTGATCGTGATCGCACAGCTTACTGGAAACATTGGGGTTCTTACTTGAGCGAACGGCAGTGGGGAACGGTGCGGGAAGACTATAGCGCCAGCGGAAATGCCTGGGATTACTTCCCCCATGATCATGCTCGTTCCAGAGCCTACCGTTGGGGCGAAGATGGCATCGCGGGAATTTCAGACAGTCACCAGCGGTTATGTTTTGCGATCGCCCTCTGGAATGGTGAAGATCCGATTTTGAAGGAGCGTCTATTTGGTTTAACAGGTAGCGAAGGGAATCACGGAGAGGATGTCAAAGAGTATTATTTTTACCTGGATAGTACCCCCACGCATTCGTACATGAAGTATCTCTATAAATACCCTCAACAAGCCTTTCCCTATGCACAGTTGGTAGAAGAAAATCGGCATCGCAATCGTCGTGATGCTGAATTTGAATTATTGGATACGGGAGTGTTTGAAGACAACCGTTATTTTGATGTACTTGTTGAATACGCCAAAGCATCTCCAGAAGATATTTTAATCCAGATCAGCATCACAAACCGGGGACCAGAAACGAAAACGCTGCATCTACTTCCCACCCTTTGGTTTCGCAATACCTGGTCTTGGGGATATAACCCGGAAAAACCCTGGCTTAAAGTCGCTGAATCCAACTCCGACTTTAGCGTTATTAAAGGATTCCATCCAACGCTGGGAACCCGCTGGTTGTATTGTCCGCATATCAGAGCAGAGGAAGCTCTACCTCTACTATTTACAGAAAATGAATCGAATTTTGCCCGATTATTTGGTTCAGCAAATGCATCGCCTTATGTTAAGGATGGCATCAATGATTACATTGTGCAGGGTCGCAAAGATGCCATCAATCCGATGCAAACTGGGACAAAAGTTTCTGCTGACTACAAGTTCGCGATCGCATCTGGTGAAACCAAAACAATTCAGATCCGTTTAACGGATTCTTCCTTCTCCCATTCTCAACCCTTTGCAGACTTTGACCAAATTATGCAAACTCGTCAACGAGAAGCGGATGAATTTTACCAGCGCATCTGTCCTTATCCTCTATCTGATGATCTCCGTAACGTCCAGCGGCAGGCATTTGCAGGTATGTTATGGAGTAAGCAGTATTACTATTACGCGGTTGATGAGTGGTTGAATGGTGATCCGGCATATCCGCCCCCTCCATCCGAGCGGAAACACGGGCGCAATAGTGAATGGATGCATTTATATAACGATGATATTTTATCGATGCCTGACAAGTGGGAATATCCCTGGTACGCTGCCTGGGATTTAGCGTTTCATCTGATTCCCCTTGCCATGATCGATCCCGATTTCGCCAAACATCAGTTAGACCGATTGACACGAGAATGGTATATGCATCCGAACGGACAACTTCCTGCCTATGAATGGGCGTTTGGGGATGTCAATCCTCCGGTTCATGCCTGGGGGGCGCTAAAGGTGTATCAAATTGAGCAGAAACTGTATGGTCGCCACGATCGCCTCTTTCTAGAGCGAATTTTCCAGAAACTGATGCTCAACTTTACCTGGTGGGTGAATCGTAAGGATATGGAAGGAAAAAATGTGTTCCAGGGTGGCTTTCTGGGGCTGGATAACATTAGTGTATTTGACCGCAGTGCTTCCCTACCCACCGGCGGACACATTAATCAGGCAGATGGGACTAGTTGGATGGGCATGTATTGTCTCAATATGCTGGCAATTGCTCGCGAACTTGCAGCCGATAATCCTGCCTATGAAGATACTGCCAGTAAATTCTTTGAACACTTTCTCTACATTGCCAATGCGATCGATGGCATCGGTCAAAACAATGTTTCGTTATGGGATGATGAAGATGGGTTTTATTATGATGCGTTGCACTTACCCGATGGTCGGCATTTCCCTATGAAGGTGCGTTCCATTGTCGGACTGGCACCACTGTTTGCCGTTGGCACCCTGGAACCGGAAGACGTTGAACGGTTTGCGAGCTTTAACCGTCGCTTACAGTGGTTTCTATCTAACCGTCCTCAGTTGACGCAGAAAGTTGCTTCAATCACGATGGAGGGCGTGAGTTCCAGACAGTTGCTGGCAATCGTCACTCCAGAAAAATTGCGGCGAATTCTCCACCGGATGCTAGATGAAAATGAGTTTTTGGGACCGCATGGGATTCGGGCTATTTCCAGATTCCATGCAGCGCATCCCTTTGTGGTGAATATTCACGGACAGGAACATCGGGTTGATTATGAATCGGCTGAGTCCAGCACAGGGCTATTTGGCGGTAACTCTAATTGGCGCGGACCTGTGTGGTTTCCCATCAACTATTTGATTATCGAGTCAATGCTCCGGTTCCATCATTATCTGGGCGAAGACTTCAAGGTTGAATGTCCAACGAACTCTGGGCAACAGATGACGCTTCAAGAAGTGGCGATCGAATTGGGCAAACGGCTAGCTGGAATCTTTCTACAGGATGCTTCAGGCCAGCGACCAGTTTATGGTGGGATAGAAATGTTTCAAACCAACCCTCACTGGCAAAATTTAATTCAATTTCACGAATACTTTCATGGCGATAACGGTGCAGGTATTGGAGCAAGTCACCAAACTGGCTGGACAGGCTTAGTCGCAGAGCTAATCCAACAGTTTGCAGAACACAGTATCCAAGGGTTTGAGCAGTAATGCTCTCCTCGACCCTACCCCTCATATTGCAGCTTTTTGGAAATTTTGATGCGTTTGCCCTGCTTAAGTTGCGGCTTAACAGTTTGATCGCTCCTACCCCAAACTTGAATGACAGATAAGATTAGAAACAATCAACTCTAGTGTAATTCGATAGGAACCCAGGGCAAACGTATCTAAATTCTGTAAGCCTTATCCAGCAAGGATTTTACATTCTAGCAACAAAACTAAACAATTGCTCAAATCTATGTCCGGTAAGCATTATAAAAATAAGGTGCGTTTGCTTTGGATAGGAACCAGTTTCCCGCAAAGGAGGCTAAGACATGGAATCGCCTGATACATCAAGCAAAGTACAAATACCTGCTCAACAGGATGGACAGAACCCAGCAGCACCAGCAGTACTTCTAGATAAGGACAAACCTAAAACTCAGCCTAATCATCCCGAAATGGGACTTCAAAAACCAAACACAGTTGAAAAGTACCGAGAAATTTGGCTGCGGTTACTTCCGATTCAAGTGTTGTTAATCGCCTTTACCCTATGGGGAGTTTTCGGTAAAATTCCCAATCGGGCTGAAGGGCGGGCAGGTATTTTGATTCCTCGCTCTAGCGTTGCTATTCAACCGCGTGAAGGGGGTCGTGTATTAGCGTTGAATATTCAACCGGGTGATTCTGTGAAGAAAGGGCAAGTATTAGCAAGGATGGAGTTCCCTGAATTGGAAACAGAATTAAAAGATAAGCGTGATCGCTTGGCAGATCTCAAAGCTCAGGATCATCAAATTGGATCTGTTCAAACTAACCGTAGTCAGCTCAATACCAGCACAGTAGAACAGAAGCGTCAGGCAAATATACGTCAGATTGAATCGCTTCGCGTGCAGTTGGTGAGCAACCAGAGCCAGCGAGAAGCCTACCTCGACCACCTCAAATACCTGCATGGCTTTAAAGTGTCTACTGATGAGAGACTGTCCGCTTACAACAAACTGGCATTAGAGGGCGCTGTGCCTCGGATTGGCTTTCAGCCCTATTTCTTTCAATTCAGTCAACAAGAAGTTGCCAACTCAGTAAACCGGACGCAAGTGGCACTTGATCGCCTCAAGGGAGAAGATGAGAGCTTGAGGGCACAAATGCAAGCATCAATGGCGACGAATGAGGGACTGACAACCGAGAAGCGCAGTATAGATCTTCAGGATACCGTCACTGATGTCGTTCGGTATAATGGGATCGCCGACCAACAACGAGACATCAACACCTTACGAGCCAAAATTCGTGCCAATAGCCAGGTAGTCAGTCTTTACAACGGTAAAGTGGAGGAAATTTCTGTCAATTCAGGTGAAGTAGTACCTCCTGGTAGTCGCATCGGTAGGTTGACAGTCGATAACCCCAATGCCAAAGTGAATGTGGTGGCGCTGTTCAAAGTGGGTGATGCAAAGCGGTTAGCACTAGGAATGGAAGTAGAAGTGATTCCCGATCTGTACGATCGCGAACGGTATGGTGGCATCGTTGCAAAAGTCGTCGAAGTGGCTCAAAAGCCAGTCAACGCGTCTGAATTGTCCAATTTGGTGGGCAGTCAAGATTTGGCGGAGAAGCTATTATTGGGACGCGATAAGGACGATCGCGATAAGCCCCAACCTATAAACACCAGTGTGACAAAGGTCATCCTGGAACTACAAACCGATCCTCATACTCCTACTGGTTTCAAGTGGACTGAAGGCAAGGGAGCGCCCAGATCTGTTACAGACGGGACAACCGCCGATGTGAAGGCTGTGATTGAGGAGCGATCATTATTCAGCTACTTAACTCCCGCTTTTCGTTGGATTACAGGAGTGTACTGAGACTAATTTTTTGGAGCATGTGCTATGCAAAATTCTAAAAGACGAGCAAAATGGTGGGTTTGGTGGCTGAAGTGGTGGGTAATTGCAGCCGCGATCATGTTTACCTTGATGGTCTTTAGCGAACCGCCCCAGCTTTGGTTCTGGTTGGTTACATTTTTTGCTCTGCTTCTATACTCTGTGGAACGTGCAATCAATGGGTAAATTATTTTTTTAATTAACCGTATTGGTTTAGAGGAGGCGCAACTTCCTTGGACACTCAACACTCATTGATCATCAAACAGGGATTGAAATTTTCTCTAGGTGCCGCCCTATTAGGTAGCTTCTTCTGGCATCGGGCAGATTTATTGGATAATTATGTTTATCCCGTTTTCGGTTATGTATCTGTCCTGATTGAACCCGCAGCCGGAGGTGCAATTATTGCGGGTTTGGGACGGGTCGGTGGCAGCACCTTGGGCGGATTCATTGCTGCTGTTTTGGTAAATTCATTTGGTATCTATGGCTCAGGCTTGTTTATCATTCCGCCAATTACCTTTATCCTATCCGCCTTAATTTGTGAAACCTATCGGTGGCAGGCAGCATATTCTCAAGCGACATTGGTGGGAACGCTAATTGCGATGAGAGTGATAGGTTCATCTAACCAGCAAGATATATGGCTTTATCTAAAATCACGTCTGATTGATAACTGGATTGGTGTTTCTTTTGGAATTGCCGTAGCACTGCTATTTTGGCGACAGGATACTCGCACTGAATTAAACAAGCACTTAAAACAGTTTTTGCAAGCTGTACCCCAGTTATTTCAAGGTATCGTCAGTCAGTATACCATCCGTTCCCAGTTGGAAAATATAGAAAATAATCATTTTCCCGTTTTCTCCGCCTCCATACCGCCGTCCTCTGTGCTTAACCAGCTGACAAAAACCACTCAAGCCAGCCTGACGACTTTGACAAAAGCAGCGTCTGAATTTCAGAGTCAAACTCTAACTGAGGAGAATTGGAGTGCAATTTTGACGAGTCAAACTCAACTTTCCCGGCAGTTAGCAGATATGCTGGCTCTTGCTAACCAAGAAGAGCAGGCGTTCGCGTCCCTGTTTAGGGTTGAATTAAATCAGTTTGCTCGGCACCTGGCAGAAAGTTGCGACCGCTTAAGCACGATTACCAATATATCCGATAAGTTTAATTACGATCTCTCCGAACTAGAGCAAGACTTAGCCATTATCAAAGATAAACTTAATCACCTGCGTTCCGCTGGAGAAATTAGTCAATACACCACCTCAGAAACGTTGCGATTCTTTCAATTGCTCCAGCTTCTTATCCAGTTTACACACGAGTTGCGATCACTCCAAAATCGACTGTTTCATAAAGTGGATGTTGCTGCAACCCACCAGCGAAGGAGACTCCTGAGCTTTCCCAAGCGTACTTCTATACCCATAAAGCGCGTAATCGAAATTGTTGGTATGGGCATGGCGATCGGCATGGTGATCGCGATCATTCACCATATCAATTTCCCCTATCCCTCTGCCTATCAGAATACGGC
Source organism: Rhizonema sp. PD38 (assembly GCA_029379285.1). GTDB lineage: Bacteria > Cyanobacteriota > Cyanobacteriia > Cyanobacteriales > Nostocaceae > Rhizonema. Next base: position 411 of record JAQYWP010000023.1, on the reverse strand, counting down.
TGCCATTATTATTGTTGGCGCAATTACAATGCTTGTTCAACCAACACGAGGACGGGCGATCGCTCTCAGTCTAGCTGTTGTCATTTGTCTCTGGCTCAGCCTCTTCTTTATCTATCTCCTGGCTATTTCCTTTGGTTATAATCCCATCACTAGCAGTATGGTTTATTTTTTCATTTATGTGTGCTGCGCCTCATTGGGATTTACCCCGGTTGCTCGTGTGGGTGCCATCGTTGCAGCAAATGCGATCGCCAAAGATATCTTTCCTTTCTTTTATCAAGGGCTGGCGGCGGCGGTAATTGCTATTCCCTGTGGTGTAGCGATCGCATTCTTGATTACAACGGTGTTCATGGGCGGCTCTGCTGCCAATGAATTAGAAAAGAGTTTTTCTCAAACCTTTAAGCAACTCGGACA
>JAQYWP010000285.1 GCA_029379285.1 Rhizonema sp. PD38 | reverse complement strand
CTGCATCCCCTGCTCCCCCTGCCTGCCTCAACAGATCAATTTCTTAACCGAGCAGTATTGGCCGTGAGTTCGGGCTAACCCGCCTGTAGCGCTGGTTCACCAAGAACGCTCTTGTTCGCTAAGGAAAGAAAGAGAGAGAATTTTACGCTCTGATTTAGGACTGCTATAAAGACTCTCTGTCAGCCATGCTGATATTTTTTGTATTAATTAGTACAATTTGTGCTAATTATGTAAATATTTAGCCCAGAGTGCTTCGTTTGTTACATGAGGCAATTTCTACAAATTTTCATCGATTTAAGGATTCATCCCAACCCCCCGCTCTCACAGAAAGTGTGTGGAGTTGTGTGAGTGCGCTAAGACAAATTTTTCATTCCGCGCTTGCGGTACGAGCAGAAATTTTCTTACTCCTGGCATTTAGGTTGAGATGTTATACAATAAATTAATAACTGTTAAGCAACTGCTAAACAGAATTTCTGATGTCGTAAATCAAAAACAAAAGAGCAAAGATCCGTGTCAGTCGAAACCATTGAGAAGCGTTCAACAACCAGCAAGCTAGCGCCTCAGTATCGCGTTTTGCTCCATAACGACACATACAACTCTATGGAGCATGTGGTTGAGGTTCTATTGACTACTGTACCCAGTCTCAGTCAGCCTCAAGCTGTTAGCATTATGATGGAAGCACATACTAACGGATTAGCCTTGGTTATTGTTTGTGCTCTGGAACACGCTGAGTTTTATTGTGAAACTTTGAAAAATCACGGTTTAACCAGCACAATTGAACCAGATGAATAAGCTGATGGGTACTAATGGCTAATTGCTAGCTTGCTAATCGCTTTACTACGATAGCAAGTGAGCGATTAGCAATCCTTATGAAAATAAACCTCAGCCGTCTAGCCAATAGCTCTGCCCCAATTAGGCTGAGCTTCTTTTTGCTTAATTTACTGTTACTGTGGTTACCCCTAGCTATACCAATATATTTACTACAGAAAGATGCCAATTTAGTTACTATTTTAACAATTCCACCTCTGTATGTAGAGTTTATTCTCTTACTTAAGCTCTGGGGCAAGTACGTTTATCAGCAACCTCAGATACTTCAGCATTACGGGTTAGAACTAACATCGCACAATCGTGTAGATCTGCTGCGCGGTTTAGCTCTTGCGTTAACTATCGTTTTGATGCTATTCGGAGTCGAGGGATTGTTGGGTTACTTGGTATGGCAACAACCTAAAGTTTTTTTATTGAGAGTGATTTTAGAGGGGTTAGTTGTCAGTTTAGGCTACGGATTTGCTGAAGAATTGTTGTTTCGTGGCTGGTTGCTTGATGAGTTACAGCGAGATTACAGCCCTACTAAGGCACTTTGGCTAAATGCCTTTTTGTTTGCCGCATTACACTTTATTAAGCCAATGGAAGCCATCGTTCACACACTACCTCAATTTCCAGCGTTAGTACTGCTGGGGTTAACACTAGTATGGGGTAAGCGTTGGCGTAGAAATCGTCTCGGCTTACCAATTGGGCTGCATGGTGGTTTAGTGTGCGGGAATTACATTATTAATGTTGGAGAATTAATTAAATACTCTGGGCGGGTTCCTGAGTGGGTTACTGGTGTAAATAAAAACCCCTTAGCTGGAGTGATGGGGTTAGTGTTTTTGGGTTTGCTGGCTTTGTGGATGAAGCAGCGTAAACGTACTAATACTGTGATTAATGATCAGCAATGCAAATGAGCCTTGTGACGAATGACGACTGACGCGCTCATCCCATTCTTGAAAGTGATGGGATGTGCTTAATCAGCCATATTCGGTCAAGTCCTAATACAAGAGTATAAATTTAAACATTTACTGTTGAACTTGTTTAGACGCGCAACAAAGCTTGTTCTTCAGATATTGCTTCCTTTAGCTCATATGGTTTTTCTATGCCTAGTGCTAAATGTTCAGCTAGCTGACTTTCAATTTGATCGCGTACAATTTGACGATACTCGAGAAAATGCTCATTGTGAGCACAGGTAGAGAGGTAGCGATCAATAACTTTTGGATTATGCTTGATAATACTGAACAAGTGATGCCAAAACTTCCACCTCGTTTCCCGTTTGATTCCTTGTCGCCAAATAACAATCAACAGCGCTTTAATCATGATCCAATCTGGCATTTTAAATGGGGCAGTCCAACTCGCGTTACCCATCATTAGGAAACAGCGGTAAGTACGATCCAAATACTGTATTGGATCATATAAAAAACAGAATGCATTAATGTATTCTCTGCCAATATCTTCTAAAGGACGGGTAGGGAGGAAGTTCATCAAACTCATCTGGCTACCTTGTTGATCTGATCGCAGTCGTCCTTCTTTTTTCAGCCGATGCCAAAGTGCTGTATTGGGTAGAGCTTGAAGCATACCAAAGGTAGTAGAAGGAATTGCTGCAGCTTCGGCAAACTGACAAATGCGATCGCCTGCACCTGTTTTTTCTCCATCAAACCCAATAATAAACCCAGCCATTGGGCGCAACCCCGCTTTAATAATAGTTTGCACTGCCTCAATCAGTGAATTGCGGGTATTTTGAAACTTAAGAGTCAGTTGCAAACTTTCCTCATCCGGTGTTTCAATTCCCAAAAACACTGCATTGAAACCGGATTCAACCATCAACTCCAACAATTCTGGATCTTGCGCTAAGTCAACTGAAGCTTCGGTATCAAACAGGAAAGGATAGCTATGTTCTGCCATCCAGACTTTTAATTCGTGAAGTAATAACTTGACATTTCGCTTATTGCCGATAAAGTTGTCATCTACCATAAAAATGCCACGCCGCCAACCCAACTTGTAGAGGTAATCTAATTCTGCCAAAAGTTGTGCTGGTGTTTTAGTCCGGACTTTGCGACCATAGAGAACAATAATGTCGCAAAATTCACACTGGAACGGACAACCTCGCGAAAACTGAATCGACATCATGTCGTAGGCATCAAATTCTAGTAAATCAAAGCGAGGTATCGGTGTGGTTGTGACATCAGGTTTTTCTACGGCACGCAAAATGCCAGAAGTTTCTCCGCGTTCAATTGCTTCCACAAACATGGGCAAAGTAATTTCCCCTTCATCCAGAATGAGAAAATCTGCCCCAACTTCTTGAACTTCATCAGGTACGGAGGTAGGATAAGGGCCACCAACCGCAACTAACTTACCACGTCTTTTGGCTAACTGGATTTGTTCAAGTAGATCTTGTTTCTGAACAATCATGGCAGAGAAAATCACCACATCTGCCCATACCCATTCTTCTTCAGTTACTGAACGTATGTTGCGATCCACAACCTTAAATTCCCATTCTTGAGGCAAAATAGCTGCAACTGTCACTAACCCCAAAGGTGGTAATAAAACCTTGCGGTCAACTAATGCTAAAATTTTCTCAAACGACCAAAAGGTTTTGGGAAATACAGGGTATACTAACAGCACTCTCATGTAGCGCTAATCCTCAAAAATATAGGAGTTATACATTACAGGAAGTCTTTTAAGTAAAAAAGATCCCCAAATGAATAAATTGCTGGTATGGCTCCCTTATTATTAAAAATTACACATTAAAAAGCTGGAAATTTAATAATTTTGTAACTTAGTTCAGTACGAGGAAGCCAAATTACAAAACCATCTCACCCAACACTGTTCCCACCACACAAGCTCTATCTAAATCAACTCCACTTAAATTCGCACCTTCTAATTCAGCACACAACAAATTTGCACTCCTCAAATTTGCACCTGCAAGATTCGCCCCCCGTAAGTCGGCTTCCTCTAAATTTGCCTCACTCAATAACGCCCCTTGCAAATCTACACGACTTAAGTCTGCACCTTTAAGATTTGCTCCAGTCAGGTTGGCACCGCGCAAATCAGATCCGCGCAAATCAACACCTTGCAAGTTGACATTCATTAAATTAGCACCACTTAAGAAAGCACCAGCAAAAGAGACTTCACTAAGTCTGGCTGCCATTAAGTTAGCACCACGCAAATTGCAACCTCGTAAGTCAGAACCTGTCAAATTTGCTTGCATCAAGTTTGCTCCCATCAAGTTCGCCCTCAAGTCAGTGCGGACAAGATTTGCTCCCATCAAATTCGCGCCTTCTAAATGCCCACCATTTAATTTGGAACCAGTAAAATTTGTCCCGACAAGGTTAGCACCAGCAAAGTTAATGCTGCTTAAATCAACGTTTGAGAGATCCTCGTCTTCTAAATCTACTCCAGGAAGTTGTTTAATTTCACCCGATCTAATAGCTTCAATATTGATCATATAGCGATTAGTAATTAGCAAATTTATTTACCAGTAATGTTTTCGCTATCAAACAGCCACATGCTATCGTTAACTTTAAGCGTCATCAAGGGTAGGTCGAGTCCCTGTTGCAAACCTAAGACTAACAGAGCAAGGGTATCTACCAGTTTAGGATCGAAGCGGTGTGATTGTTGCTGTCTGCACTCAGACAATGCTTGAACAAAAATCTCTTCGCGAGTTAGCTGAGACATTTTTTTCTGGTTGACTCGGTGCTGAAAGTCTGCGATTAAAGCCAAAATTCTTGATTCTAAAGGAATTTCGTCCCCAACTAACCCGGCAGGTTCCCCTGTGCCATCCCACCACTCAGTTTGATGAGTAATGATAAGCGCGACTGCTCGCATCTGTGACATTTTGCGCAGCATTTGCATTCCTGAAATTAAGGGACAACTCAATGGAGTGTTAGGTGTATCTTCTTGGTAACGAGTGGAAGTTCCAGGAGTTAGAACACTTTCTACTCTTTGTAGTGAATCTATTCGATGCAGCAAACCAGCAAGCCGCAGGCGCTTGATTTGCCATGCTGACAGATCTAAAAGCTGCCCCATCATTTCCGAGATTGCTACGACTTCCCCTGCTGCCATTGGGTTTTGAAGATCGGCTGCATCCATGATTTGCGCCATTCTTAAAAATGCCTGGATTTCGTTAGAGACTAAGTTACGATCCAGTACTTGATAGCGAGTCTGTGTGGGTACGGATAGATTTGTCTGCCCAGTTTGGAGATAATCAACAACACGGGAGACAATTCTACCCAAGTCGAATGGCGTAGTAAAAGTCAATTGAATTGCTTGTTTGTCGGCAATGAGTTTTTCTGCCAATTCTGGTTGATAGCGTTTGACGTGCGCGATCGCTAATTCTGCTGTTTCTTGCACCAACTCTGGCTCAAATGTCCACAGCCCATAAAATTTCCGCTCCTGATCTGAAGCGGGTTGTCCATTCGAGTTATAATCCTCTGGTGATAGCTCTTGACAAATGACCATTGCTGTGAATGTCGGCGACAGAATAATTAAGTCCCACTCCTGCGCCACTGGATCGACTGGATCTAGTGCAACTAAGTTCACATTCTTGTGCTTGCTTGTGGGATGTTCGGCAAAGCCAGTGTCAGGAGTAGCCATAATCACAACTTGACGTGATCTTTTCGCAATGTCTGCATACCGCTCAGCTTCTTGCAAATACCATTTGCCTTGTTGAAAGGCTGTAATCACTATCGGTGTACTATCGTCAGTTAAGATATGGTCTTCTAAAGCATGGCATAAGGATACCAAGGTATTTTTATAGTAAACACCAAATTGAATTGGTTTATTACTATCGCGACGAGCTATTTCCAGTTGTTGGAGTATCGAGCCTTTTAACATAGGGAAGGGCGTAAGTAGTCAGGAAGTAGGAATCAGTAGGGGCGGGTTTAATCAACTTTCACGTCTTCGCTTGTTTGAAGATCTTGACAAACCCGCCCGTACAGGAGTCAGGAGTTATTTTTCTCCCTCTCTCCCTCTTTTACGAGACGCTAGCTAAGTGTTTTTCTTTCTTCTCAATGGGGGAAGACAGTGCTTCTTCTAAGTCAGCACAACCGAGTCTTTCTTCTAATATTTTCATGACTTCGCGTCCAAAGTCGTTGGGGTTTCGTCGCCAAGCTTGCAAGCAAACTTCGCCAAAGAAGGAACCGAGGGGTTCGGGATTCCACAGCAGTTTTCTAGCATTCCACGGCATATGACTCATTGGATTGTACCCTGGTTTGACAATGCCTTCTTTGAAAGCATACTCTTCCAAATGGGTATGAGGTTGTAGTCCAATGAAGAAAATGGCAGGTTCAACTTTATCAGCGCCAAAAATTCTTTCTAGTTCTCGATGGTAGGCAATGGTTTGACGAATAGTTTCTGGGCGTTCGTCAATAACGTTAAAGGAGTAGTTGACGGAAACTAGAGCATTGAAACCAGCAGTTTTCAAGTCTCGGCAGTTTTGCAAAACGGTTCGCAGATTGTAACCCATCCGCATTTTCCGCACAAGTTCTTGAGAACCACTGGTTATACCAATTTCAAAGTAGTTCATCCCTGTTTTCACCATCAACTCGCACAACTCGGGTGTGACATTGTCGGCACGGATGTATGCTGCCCAGTGAGTATCTGTCATGCCAGAATCGACGATTTTCTGCAAGAGTTCGACAGCATCGTCAATAAATTTTCGAGCGGGGATAAATTGGGCGTCGGTAAACCAAAAGTTGCGAATACCGCGATCATATAGTTGGCGCATTTCGGCAACGACTTCATCAGCCGGGTTAATGCGTACTTGTTTGCCTTCCACAACCGTATAAACACAATAACAGCAGTTGTGGGGACAACCGCGTTTGGTTTGCACGCCAATGTAAAAGTCTCCGTCTTGCAAGTAATAATTAAACTCTGGCCAGATAGTTTCTATATAGTCGTAGTTACAAGCAGTTTTTTGTAATGGGGTGGGTTGTTCGTGAATCAGGCGATCGCGTGGTTCACTTCCCACCACATAACACCTTTCATCTCCCAAGTCTCTCCCACTCAAGAGTTTTTCCAGCAAAGTTTCGCCTTCACCGACTGAAATAATTGTCCCTTTGGGTAAGCTTTTCCCCAACTGTTCGTAAAACACGCTGACTGCACCACCGCCTACAACTAAACGGACATCTTGATGATACTTTTCGGCGCGTTTTAGCCCGCGTTTGATTAATCTCATGTTGCGCCACAGTTCTGTATAGTAGCTCAGGAGCATCCGCAAGCCACCAAATGCGCCGCGTAATTTTACAAAGGGATTTTTAGCGTAAAAAATTTCAAAGGAGTTTTGAAGGGGATTGCCATTACGCCCGCCTACGGGAGCATAAATTTGGATATCTCGCCAAGAAAAGACAAGTAATGTTGGTTTAAATTCATCAATACAGCGATCCAAGGCTGATACATAATCTAAAGGTGGTACTGTCCCCAGATCGAAAATACGCTGTTCGATAGAGGAAAACAGCTTGTGAACGTGATCGCTAAGGTAAACAACCCCAATAGGAAAGATGGGGTTACACGGAAGGCGGACATAGAGAATTCGGTTTTCCATCAGGGGTACTTTAATTTACGTCTTACCGTTTTTTAAAGGGACGCGAGAGTAAAATCTGGCTTTAAAGGACATTGGTTTTGATTTATATACCTTTATTACAATCGTACTTGACGTTTAAGCCGATTTTTGATAAAACAATGAGCGATTTATATCTATATATATGTATAAGAATAGTTCAATGTACTTTGCACATCAAAAATGCCTAAAATCTATAGCAAGACATTATGGAAACTTGTTGACCTATAACTTTACAATAACATCGACTTAGTTATGTAATTATTGTCAGCACTCGGCTACGCTCATAAATCACAGGACACAAAGGTAATATCGCTCTAATTCTTACAAGTCTTACATGCTGATAGGTGACGGCTGAATGTTAATCGATTATTTACCTCTATTGATAATTGTTGGGAAGTCTCGAAAGATAGATTTTTAAATTACCATCAATAAGCTGTGCAAGACAGCAAATGAATAATTGTTCATTTTCAATAATACACAATTGCAGAAAAAGCATAATTTTTTACAAAATTTTCATATCTTAGACGAAATTCTTAAGATAGAAATAATGTAGAAAAGTTCAGATGGTAGTCGGAGTTACAGCAAGTGGGGATCATCCAGTGTTAATTTAATTAATGTAAGTTAAAATTGTGGCGGAAAGCTCCTTAGCAGTTATGGCTCAAATATTAGATTCTCTACCACCTGAGGAATCAGGTAAGATTCTCTGCTGCTACGTAAATGCCACGAGCAAAATACAGGTAGCTCGCATCTCAGATATTCCCAACTGGTACTTTGAACGGGTTGTTTTTCCCGGACAAAGACTAGTTTTTGAAGCCCCAAAAGAAGCTCATCTCGAGATTCACACGGGTATGATGGCAAGTGCAATTTTATCGGATAAAATTCCATGCGATCGCCTTGCAATTAGCGAACCAAGCAGTTTTGAGTTTGAAATGAACTCAGAAGCAGCAATAGACCCTTTTCATAAAAAACCAATTGTGCCCCTGATTCATACAAAAAACGTAGATACAATAAAACCTTTAGTGTTTAGTGTTTTAGCAGACGTTCATTAAAAAAAACAATTTTGCTCAATTTTGGGGTTGCTCTATTAGGCAGCCCTTTTTTGTTTGTTGTTACGCCGATTTGTAGCTACCTTTAAAACCCACATTCCGCACCCTCAACTGTCGCACATCAAAAAAACTTTAACAAATAGTACATAGGAACGCTCGTGAGAAGTCTGGTGTAAGAGAGTTATTAAGAATAAATAGTATTAAAACAAAAAGCGGTGGCATCCGTGATCTACTTCCCACGGGCACAGATTGCGCTTTTGAATCCGAGGTAGGGGCGCTCTTGCCACCGCGCCCTTACTAGGGATGCCGTTCATTTATGTGAACACTCAGTTTATGACCGTGCAAAGTATAGAACCAATCTGCTCTGAACCTTATTTACTAGACATCATAAGACATCGTTTAACAATTTGGTAGGGTATTAAGTAATACACGTTTAGGTATTGAGCCAGAAGTAGAGGAGGCTTATGAACAGTTGAGTAATCGTCAGCGCTTAGAGGTCGTAGAAGATGCGTTACATAAGTTTTATAGAAAGGCGCTGCAATGAAAGCGTCTCTACATTTATTTTTGAGTATGTATGTGATTCAGATGAAAAGCACTATATTTCTGAACTGATTTGTCTAGGGAGAAATATATATATGCATTTATTATTTATATATAAAAAAATACCAGAATCAATTAGATGGCACAGGAC
>JAQYWP010000284.1 GCA_029379285.1 Rhizonema sp. PD38 | reverse complement strand
CTTTTATATGGATTTATAAAAAATTACAAAAAATGTGACAAAAGGAAGTAAAATCACCGACGTAAGTTAATGCACGTCTATAGTAAATGCTTTAAAGCGTTGAGACTGTAACAGAGCTTCCTTTATAGCAAATAAGTAAGCATTCAGCCATCAGTACGCTACGCGAACGGGCAACGTTTGTTCCGACCTCGCCTGGGTGTGGGAAATCCACCTGTATGTATGATATCACTATCAACTTACATGAATGTTAATAACCCTCTTTATGTAAATTTTTTCAACGAAATTCCTGAATAATCGCTTTTCAGAGAAAGGCACTTCAGGTGTTCATGAGGAATACAAAAGACCAATAACTAATGAATGTTGCTTGCAGTGACAGTGGAAAACGCACTTCTTAGGTGCTGTCTTTTAAGGATCTCCTTAAGGACAACCCGAACGAGTCAATTTGTCATTTCACTCTCAGAACAGTATATTGATTTGACATATACTAATTGGTTGTAATGTTGAATTAGAGAATTTACATGCGTAAAATTTAGAGAATTAAGTCAGCGCTCAGCTGTTTGTGCAAGAATATCTGCGATGAGCGTCTTAGAAGAAATGTATTCCAATGAGATTCAACTTTATGTACTCGATACCCTTGCTTGAAATAAAGCTGCCGTGCTTGATAGTTATTGTCCAAAACATGAAGGTATAAGTGTTGAAATCCCCAGGAAAGAGCAACTTTTTCACAAGCTTTGAGCAATCCTGAGGCAACACCTTGCCTGCGGTATTTTGTGGCGATCGCTAGATTAGATACATAAGGAAAACTTTTCCCAACCTGTGTCCAGGAGTCACTAAAACGGACAGTGAGTTCTACGGTTCCCATCAAGTTATCCCTGACATCAGTAGTATTTTCAACGGCAACCAAACAAATGTGATGGGGAGCGGACGATGTTAAACGATGCCTTAAATCTTCGTAAATGCCTAAACGTAGTAAGGGGAAAGCCCATCCCCACAGACCTTGTTGCGAGTAAAAGCTTTCAGCAATAATTTGGGAAACACCAGTCAAATCAGCAGCTAAAGCAGTACGGATTTGGAACTGGTAGGAAGCGTCGGTAGCACTAGATGTGACCAACTCTTGGCTAGTTGGGTGAAAAAACCAGGGTGTCAAGGCTAGTTTAGTTTTGATTTTATGCGACAAAAATCTTCTCAAATATCCTAAAACACTATCTAAACCTGTATGAAAACTTTAAGCTTTATAAATTGTCATCAGGGGTGCAGGGAGATAGGAGAGGGTAAGGGTGTAGCGGAATCCCAGAAATGAATTTCTCTTGATTAAATGAGGATAATGGTTAATATCTCCATAAATCAATTTAGGCAGGCACTGGGACGGTGAACCAGTGCGCTTGCAGTGCATCCTTACACCCTTATTGTCCCACAGACATATAGCGGACGCATTGTTCTAATTGCTAAATTGGAATAGCAATTTGTTTCATAGTATACTTTGCTCTTTAATTTTATTGTTGTATTATTGCTAACTCCCATGACAACCATAAATAAAATTTACGTTCCAAGTGTTAGTGCCAGTGCTGTGGCGGGAAAACTTAGTATGCAGTTCCATCGGGATTTTTCCATCAGCAATGAGTTTTGTGTACTCCATTATACTATTCATCTTGGAGGTGAGGGAAGATAAGGTAAGTCAGCAGCAATTTTGTCAGACGGAAAGTGAATTATCAACCAAATTGGGTTTCGTTAAATTGGCTCAAAAAACAGGTAATAGAAGGAATGTGGTTAGAGGTTCTACTTAGGAACACTCCTTGCTTTGATTTGGGGAATCATGAGCGGCAGTCGTCATGCGTGGAAAAACATCTTATAGAAGGCTGCCTCACCACAACACTGACTCCTCAGCACCACTAAAAGGGTTTCTCCCAAGCTACTATATACCTTCATTGAACTCATTATCTAGTCGTGGAATTTCGGATGTTTGTAAAGTTGCTCCATAAAGCCTCCAATTGATCAAGACACCTGAATTGCATCAAAACCGAGAACGCGACCAAGTAGAAGGTTATGAATAGCTAATTTTGAGTAGATTTCGTCTCAGGCACCTACCATCAGTAAATCTCCTGTCGTATGTGTGAACCCAAGCGCGAAGTCTTGGAGGCAGAAGCTTCCGTCAAGAGAGCTTCGCTTTGAAGCTCGCTCCTAGGAAGATCCTTCGGCTGACAAGAGCGCGATTACGACTCTCGTTCTAGCTTGACGGAGTCGCGATTTATTTTTATGGATCTCCGTGAGGAAGGCGTGACGGCAGTCGGCAGCTATGCTGAAGGTTTGCAATACAGTGTCGGTCTTATAGCAAAGAAAATTATTACTCAAAATGCTCTGCTCTCAACTGACTCAGAAAACTTCCTACCTGATCAGATTATTCTTTATCCGACTGCCATTGCAGCAGGAAAGCGGTGCATGAAATCCCAAGTAAACAGTAAGCCTAAAATTTTGGTTGTTGATGATGAACTTGACAACCTTGACTTGCTTTACCGCACCTTTTACCGCGACTATAAGGTGCTGAAGGCAAGCTCAGGTCTAGCCGCTCTCGATCTGCTGGCACAAGAGGGAGATGTATCCGTAATTATCTCCGACCAGCGGATGCCGATGATGAGCGGTACAGAATTTTTGAGCCTCACAGCAACTCAATATCCAGATATCATTCGGATTATCTTAACCGGATACACTGATGTCGAAGACTTGGTGGAAGCAATCAATGCTGGTAAGGTATTTAAATATGTCACCAAACCGTGGGAAGCAGATGAACTCAAAGCAGTGGTACGCCAAGCCTTGGATACCCATAATGTTTTAAAAGCACGTACCCGCGAACTCACCCGCACACTACGTCAGGAATCACTGCTGAACACCGTCACAAATACGATTCGCAGTGCCTTAGATTATCGGCAAATTCTGCAAATCATTGTGGATACTGTGGGTCATATGCTGGAGGTGGACGTTTGTCTCTTGCGTCCTTTTCAAGATGAACGTTTGGTGGATGAAGGTTTCATTTACCAAAAGCAAGGAAGTGAGGATGGCGGTAAGGTGGAAGAGACAGAAAGTAGGAGAGTAGAACAGGGAGAGTTCGGGAAAAGAAATTTCTCCCCCTCCTCCCTACTAGCTCAAACGATTTGGGAAACCCGCGAAGTCCAAGTTATTAACGATGCGCAAACAGATCCACGCGTTCAGGGTGATAACGAACTTTTAGATCGCACTACAGCTTTTGCTACAGCTAACATTTGTTCTAGTTTAGTCGTGCCATTAATTTGCCGACAAGAACTGATGGCTATACTCGCACTGCATCAATGCGAACATGTACGTCTTTGGGGGGATGACGAAGTACAACTTGTGATGGTAGTTGCAGATCAAGCAGCTCTTGCTTTGTCTCAAGCCCGTGCTTATGAGCAAGTACATGCTCTTGCCAAGCGAGAAGCTCTCATTAATACAATTACCAGCGCTATTCGTTCTAGCTTAGATCCTCAAGATATCTTCGCTGCTATCACCCAAAAACTAGGACAAGCTCTACAAGTGGATGGCTGTGTTTTGTCTTTGTGGACTGAAGAAGATGAGTTTGTTCAGTCTGTCGGCTTGTATGACAGTTCTCAAGATCCAAATGCTGAAAATCAGAATAATGGACAGCCTTGCTCTCTGGATCTACCCAATTCAAAGATGCCCATTCAGGAAAATCCAGTTCAGCAAGAAATTTTAAGAACACATCAGCCAGTGGTATTTACGGATACAACACAAGCTACTATAGAAATTCAGGGGTTTTATTCACCTTTAAAAGTGCCAGCACGATCGCTTATGGTCGTTCCTTTACTTGCTGATAGCAAAAGCATCGGGAGTATTACTTTATATGAAGGTGGCAGAACACGCTCCTGGCTCTCGTCGGAAATTGAGTTAGCTAAAGCAGTGGCAGCTCAAGCGGCGATCGCTGTGCAGCAGTCTCGCCTTTACCAAAAAACTCGCGAACAGGCTGAACGCTTGCTGCAACTCGACAAACAAAAAACCGAATTTTTCCAAAATATCTCCCACGAATTCCGCACACCAATCACCTTGATTCAAGGTCCGTTAGAGTCAGCAGTAGCAAACAAGGAGGGATTGTCTCATGTCCAAAGCGAAATCGCCCTCCGCAATTCCTGCCGCCTGCTGCGACTGGTTAACCAACTACTAGATCTGCAACGTCTAGATGCAGGAAGAATGCAGCCTATTTTTCGTCCCTGTTCCTTAGTACAGTTTGTCAGCCAAATTATCGAGTCGTTTCGCCCCTACTGCGAGAAAAAGGGACTGCATCTGGTTTCCCAAATGGGTGAATGTCCAACTGTCTATCTGGATATAGAAAAATTTGATAAGGTTGTTTACAATCTTTTATCGAATGCCATGAAGTTTACGCCTGTTGGCGGAACTATCCGTGTTACCATACAACATACAGATAACTATTGTAAATTCCAAGTACAAGATACCGGAATTGGCATTGTTACTGAACAAATTCCTCATCTATTTGAGCGCTTCCGTCAAGCTGAAGGTTCAGCAAATCGCTCGCATGAAGGTAGCGGTTTGGGTTTGGCTTTAGTCAAAGAATTAGTGGAACTTCATGGCGGTAGAGTCACTGTAGAATCAGTTTACGGTGAGGGGACGACATTTACGGTAGAGCTTGTGCCCGGAACCGCTCATCTACACACACAACAAGTACTGGAAGTGCCTTGTGAAGTGAATTCTAGTCGCGCTCCTGTAGAGTTGGCGGCTATAGAACTTCTAGAAGCTGAGGAAAACCACAGTGACGAAATTTTAGAACTAGAAACTAATAATACACAATATACTGTTTTAGTCGTAGATGATAACCCCGACCTCCGTGCTTATGTATCTGGCATTCTGCGTGCTAACGGGTATCAAGTGCGAACGGCTCGTGATGGTTCAGAGGGTTTCCGTATAACTAAAGAAATTTTACCCAGCTTAATTGTCACCGACTTGATGATGCCTTTAGTATCGGGACAGGAGATGATTCGCACAATCCGCAATGAGGAGCAGTTAAAAGGAACACCAATCATTTTACTGACAGCAAAAGTGGATGAGGAAACTCGCATTGCAAGTACAGAACATGGTGCGGATGCCTATTTAGCAAAGCCTTTTAATGATCGGGAACTTCTCGCTGAGGTACGAAATCTTTTAGCCTTGAAGGAAAATGAACGCCGAGTTGTGGAGTTAAATACTTATCTCACAGAGTCGGTACTGAAGCGCTTTTTGCCACCCGCTTTGGTACAAAAAGCCGCAACAGGAAATTTAGCCTTGGATTTACGCCCGGAACCACGCTTAATTACAGTTTTATTTAGTGATATTGTGGGTTTCACTCAACTGGCGAATACCTTAAGATCCCGACGCGTAGCAGAGTTACTGAATGAATATTTAGAAGAGATGACACGAGCAGTGTTTGATAACGGGGGCACCGTCGATAAATTTATGGGAGATGCCATTTTAGCTTTGTTTGGAGCGCCAGAAGAACTCACACCCCATGAACAGGTACGCCGCGCTATCGGCACAGCCAGAGGAATGCTGCGATCGCTTGAGCAGTTAAACCAGAGGTGGCAAGAGCAAGGTTTGTTGGACATCAACAAACACAATGCCGTTCAGTTTCGCTGTGGTATCCATCAAGGCACCGCAGTTGTCGGCATGTTTGGTAGTGTTGATCGCGCTGACTACACAGCAATTGGTCCTAGTGTGAATATTGCGGCAAGATTACAACAAGTCGCAGCCCCTGGTACGATACTTGTTTCTGCTGCCGTAGCAGATTATTTACAAGAAGATGAAATTATTAAACACAGTCTCTTAGAGCTTAAAGGAGTAGATGAAACAGTTCTTACCTTCGCTGTGACGAAGAGAGTTAATAGCAAATAGTAAATAGCAATTAGTGATGACACAATTAGTTTTTGACAAAAGCTCGATTCCAGATAAAACAAGGAGAGGACACACTGATTCACCCGGTTTGTGGATTGCGATCATTATAAGTTCTGTCGCTCTACACTTGCTACTATTTTGGTGGATGTATGCAAAAGTGTTTAGCCGGGTTCAACAGAAATCATCATCCGTTACCGCAATTGAATTAGTGGATATTTCTTCTAAATCACATTCAAAAACGAGACTGCAATCAAGAGGAAAAAGTGTTTCACCCAACCGACAATCTACAACTCGAAGATCTGTATCAGCTAGTTTACCAAAGCAAGTTACACAACCAAAGCAAGTCGCTCCAGAGAATTTAACGAAAGAATCTCCTTTGGAATCCGCAGATGGGAGTACAATTGCTTTTGCTAAAAATAAAACAGCGAGCGCTTCTCAACATCGCACAGTCGCTGTCTCCAAAAAAACTGTCAAAAAAACAGCAATAACAGCGAGCAAAGACAAGCTAAACCCCGAAAACATCTACAAATCAGAACCAAAGCCTCCAAAAACTACTGACACTCATAAGCGAGTCACTGCAAAAATCCTCACCAAGACTCCCGTTCGTCAAAATTTCGAGCCGACATCTCTCCCAAGAACTCCCATTCATAAACATGGAGAGCCGAAACTTTCATCAAAAACTCCCATTCATAAAACTTTTGCGCCGACACCTTCATCACAAACTTCTGTTAATAGAACGCCAACAGTTCCATCACCACAAACGCCGCTGAGTCAACAAGATCCACTATTATCAAGCCAGACACCTGACACTACAGTTTCAACAAACACCGCTTCCACAACACCTTCATCTCCTGTAACAAGTGAACAACCACCATCAACCTCAACCACAGGTTCACCAATTCGTCTTCCCGGACAACCACAAGAACAGGTTAAGGTTGGAGAACCAACATCATTAGACAAAAAAGGGGGAGGATTAGTCGTAGCCACTTGGGAAGTCGAACCAAGCAGGGTAGACATTCAAGATAGTCCGGCTAAACTAATAGGAAGTCTGAGAGAAAAATTATTGAACGTCCCCAAACTCAGCACACAAGGTAATTTTGAGCCAATAGATTTTAAAGCGTCACTAGTGATAGATGATACTGGTAAATTACTGTTTATCGCCATAGATCCACGAGATACACACATCTCAGAAACTCAAAGTCGCCAATATGAGAAGTACGTGCAAGAAATTTTTCAAGATGAGAAATTTAGTCCGGCGACGAATGCCGACGGCAAAAAATCACCTCGACGAGGTGAGATCTTACTCCATATAAAAATACAGCCTCGCTAACTTGATTTTTCCTGAAGTTTGTGTTATGCTTATTCAATAATGATGTTGCGGGCGTAGTTTAGTGGTAAAACCATAGCCTTCCAAGCTATTGATGAGGGTTCGATTCCCTCTGCCCGCTTAATAATGAAGAAATACCTGACTAGTATGCAGCCTTGATAATTTTAGGTTAGTTCTTCTAATGGATTACGAAGATACCATAACGCTTAATGCTTTTTTAACAGCTACTCGTTTAGAGCATCCTCTGCCCACTGATATACAGCATCAACTTAATGAAATTGCTAGACAAAGTAACTACTAACAGTTTCATCGAATAAGTCAGACCCTAGTTAGTCGAATTTAGTCAACTATGCTGAAAAAGTCATTCGAGATTTTGGAGAAAAATATGTCATTAATTTTGCATAGGAACTTAATGTGAACGGTGAGTTAATTTTAATAAATGATTAAAGAAATTTTGTCAAGTGTTGCATCAAATCAGGAGCTTGCATGACACCCTTGATCCGACTAGCAAGTTCCCCATCCACAAAAAGAAGTGTCGTCGGTAAAGCCTGAACTTGGTATTGAGACGCTAATTGAGGATATTTCTCTGAATCAATTTTCACCACTTGGATGTGATCGCCTATCTGTGCTTTAACCTGATCTAGTATCGGTGCCAACGTCTTACAGTAGCCACACCAAGTTGCATAAAAACTAACTAACACAGGAGTATTGGCGTTTACGATCAGCTCTTGAAAGCTAGAAAATTGTTTTTTAATACTCATGCTCACTCTAAATTTTACTAATAAGAACGGGAAAAATAAAAAAGTCTACAAATTATACTGGCACGATTGTACAAAATTTTCTTGATAGCATCGCAAGAATCGCCTTTCATGATAACCCACAACCACCTTATGGGGAAGGAAGTTTCATCTCCCTCATTTATACTTTAACTCTACATGGCTGTTTGTAATTGTTTGAGAAGAATGGTATTTCCTTGTTGTTGCGCTAAACTAAGCGCCTTTTGCAAGTCATCTCTGGCTATCTGGTTGTTCCCTAGCTTTTTATAGGCAAGCCCTCGATTGTAGTAGGCTTCAGGATAACTAGGCTGTATTGTCAAAGCTTGATTGTAATCTTTGATTGCATCCTGATATTGCTCTAGAGCATAAAAAGCATTGCCTCTATTGTTATATGCTTCAGGTTGTTGGGGCAAAACCGCTAAGGAGCGATTATAATTTTCGATAGCTTCCTCGTACTTCTTGAGCTGATCATAAAGATTACCTATGTTATTGTAAACCTCAGCAAATGCAGGGTTAATCTCAATTGCTGTATCATAATCTTCTATTGCTTGTTGATAATCTTTTATAGTACAATAAACACTTCCTCTATTATTATAAGCTTCAGCATATTTTGGATCTAAAGCAATTGCTTGATCATAATCGGTGATCGCCTGTTGATATTGTTGTAATGCGTGATAGGCATTGCCGCGATTGTAATAAGCTCTTGTATATTCAGGATTAATGTCAAGAGCTTTAGTATATTCCTCAATAGCTTGTTCATAATTGACTAACAAATAATAAACATTGCCCAGATTATTATATGCTTCAGCATAATCAGGCTTGTAATGAATCGCTTGAGTATAAGCTTCAATTGCTTTTTGATAGTCTTTTTGATAGAAAAACTGATTTCCTAAATTGTAATACTCTTGAACCAAATGAAAATCTTTTTGAGAAATAACAGTGTTGCTTTCCAGCTCTACTTGATACTCTTGATTCAGATTTTCTTTGAGTTCTTGGGGCTCCTGCATTTCAAACTGAGAATCAATAATATTAATGAAATCTCGGCTTTTCAGAGCCTTCTGGTTGTCTTCGTTGTGAATATTTTTTAATTTTCGTTGTTGAGATTGAGAATTATACTTTCGTTTAAATATCAAAACTGACAAGATGAATAAAAAGAAGA
>JAQYWP010000283.1 GCA_029379285.1 Rhizonema sp. PD38 | reverse complement strand
TTATTGGACAATTAATTCTTTCCCCTCCTGCTGCTCTACTTCCCCTGCCTCCCCTGCTTTCCTCCTCTCCCCCTTTTGTTGTAAGTTCCGCAAGAAGATACTTACCGCGACGATACCAAGCCGCAATGGCATTTCCTTTAATTCCCGCCAAAAATTCCTCAATAGAAAACGGGTAGGCGATCGTGTTCTGTCGTAACACATCTCCACCCGTGATTTCTTGATTGAGGGTCAATTGATTTAGACCCCGCCGCACTGTTTCTACTTCAGGCAGTTCAGGCACAATTTAACGCTTTTCAGTTCCCTGGTTACCGCCGCCTTCTGCTGCCTGATCGCTACTTCCTGATTCTGGGGTAGCAGAAGACTTTCCAGAAGTTTTACTGTCAGCACCAGTCTTGCGGATCCCAGCATCGATTGGAGTTTGTTGACCACCACTTGCAGAAGGTGTTGTCTTTTTCACCTTCGCTGATGGTGCTTCAATCTCTATTAATTCATTCTGTGCAAAGTTATTGGTATTGACACCAGCGTAATTTACCTTATTAAACCGGACAATGAACGGGTATCTGCTGCCACCGCCTTGCTCGATAGAGGCTACGGTTCCTGTATCCTGATACCAGTAGGATTCCGGGCGAAGAATGCGTACTTTAGAACCACGTTGAACCATTAGTTTGTTTCCTTTAAATTATCAATTGCCAATCTACAGGGCTAATTGTTTTCACTCTACAACCTGACGGTCTCACCTTGAGGCTTTGTTAAGTTATTTGTCATTGGCTCTCTCTCCTTATCTTCATCATCTCCCCAATACCCAAAATAATCTTGACAGAAATCGCATTATTATGTATATTTTATTCTCGCTAACACTACTGGGAAAAAATATTATGTTTTAGTCAAGACAAACACACTTCCCTCATTACCTCTACCAATACGCAAGTTGCTATCTATATAAGTGATATCTAACCAACCTTGTTGTTTGTCACTATTGAGATGTGTATCAATTGCACTAAATTTTTGACCGGACTCAATTTGTTGGATAAAATTTTCTGGAGAGTCGTAAGCGATTAAACGTTGTAAGCCAATAATCGACCGCTCAAATTTCACATTTACGCGACGATCAGAAATTGGCTCAAATTTAGCTGAAACACTAACTAAACCTTCGAGATAAGGTAAACCATAAATTTCAGCTATATTATAAACGCTCTTATTGTTTACGCGAATACACTGATAAATTTGACCAAGTTTGCACAAAGGTAGGCGGTCGAAGTTTAATAAGGCATTGCTTGTAGTGTACAAGAGTCGCCAATTGCCATTCAACAAGTGAGGAGCTTCAACCGGACGCGGGGTGGGGTTAAGGTCTTCTAAACGAGCGATCGCCACTTGAATCGCTTGTTTATCGCGCTCAGTTGCAATTATTCCCCGATTTTTCCCAGCAATTGCTTCTAAAAGATCCGCTTTTTCTATCATTAACTGTCACCTCAAATTACTTAGGATAATATGTATCTCACCATACCAATACACTAGTTGCTATCTCTTGTTTAGCTACCATTGATAAATAAATTTTTTTTGTCGGATTTTTAAATCAAAGAGGCGAATAAGAACTATATGATCTAAGCTCAAGTGATAAACTCTTAATGTCTAGTTACATCACTCCTGTCTTGTCTTCCATATGTTGAATTCTCCATTGCGTGAAGTACCTCGCAATCAGCGGGCCGCTGTAATACCATTAAAGCAAGAATCTTCGCTCTTGGACTGGTTGCAATCCAGTGGTCGGATCATAGCGCGTGACGCTCATGAATCCGATTTTGGTGATGACGAAGAGGAAATCGATTCCCTTATGGGTGTAGAAGATGGAATTGTTGATTATGACTTCGATGACGATGATGAACCAAGTCCAGATGAGGATTAACAAACTTTTAGGTGTTTAGCATTGTCAGCATAGATCGTCCCTAATATTCGGTTTTATAGAGTGTGGAGTGAGGAGAAATTCCTGTGGACGCTAAATTATCTCCTGACCAAGGATTGAATTTGTCTGGAATTGGTCTGGTTTCTTTATTAGGTGTAGGTTTGGGTGGAGCCGCACTAATGTTTGATTGGATGGCGAATAGAATGCCGTGGGAATGGATGTCGCTTACCCTGCCAATCATTTTTAGTACTTTGGCTTCAGCCATGATCGGTCATTGGGTGATCCCCCTGCTACAAGCCCTGAAAACTGGGCAAATCATCCGTGAGGATGGTCCTCAAGCTCATTTAAAGAAGGCTGGTACACCAACCATGGGGGGCATATTCTTTGTCCCTACAGCAGTGGTAACCGCCTGTATATGGTCTAAGTTTGCCCCGGAGGTACTTGCTGTCTCCGCATTGACACTAAGCTACGGATTCATTGGCTGGATCGACGACTGGCAAATTCTGCGCCGTAAGTCGAACAAAGGTATATCACCTAAGTTGAAACTTGGTTTACAGATCGGTTTCGCGATCATGTTCTGTATATGGCTCATCTTTAGTCAACCTTCTACTATTACAAGTATTTCATTACCTCTGGGTTTTTGTCTACCTTTAGGAGTACTCTTTTGGCCATTAGCAGGTTTTGTATTAGTGGCAGAGAGCAACGCCACTAATCTGACTGATGGTATTGATGGTTTGGCTGGGGGGACAGTCGCGATCGCATTGTTGGCATTAGGTGCGCTCATCGCACCAACCTCACCTGGATTAATGATTTTCTGTGCCTGTCTCAGTGGCAGTTGCTTGGGCTTTCTCACGCATAACCGTAATCCTGCCCGCGTTTTCATGGGCGACACTGGTTCTCTAGCACTGGGAGGTGCTTTAGCTGCAGTAGGTTTACTGACAAACAGTCTCGTCGCCCTGTTTATTCTCAGTGGAATCTTTTTCGTAGAAACCCTCTCTGTCATGGCTCAAGTTGGCTACTATAAAGCCACAAAGGGTCCTGATGGCAAAGGCAAGCGCCTATTGAAAATGGCACCGTTGCACCACCATCTAGAACTCTCTGGTTGGTCTGAGCTGCAAGTGGTGGCTGTTTTTTATATTATTGCAGTTCTTCTGGCTCTACTGAGTGTATCAATCGGTAAATTGTAATAGTTGTAAAAAACTAAAAACCATGGCGAACTCCCTCAACATTAGGGAGTTATTTTTTTCAAAGATTTAGTAGGAGTTGTAGAGATACACTCTAAAGCGTTTCGACAACTCCTAACTTCGTAACTGACTCACTAAATGAGGAAGTTCTGGCAAAATTAGTTTTTCCATTGCCAATCGCACGGCATTACTCGAACCTGGAAGAGAGAAGATAAGTTTGTGTCGATAGACACCAGCAACAGCACGAGAGGCGATGGCGCGCGAACCAATTTCTTGATAACTCAAAAAGCGAAACAACTCTCCAAACCCAGGTAGAGTTTTTTCTAGTAATTTCTCAATAGCATCATAAGTGGTATCTCTCGATGCTATACCCGTACCACCATTAAAAATTAAAGCATCTATATTTACACGTTTACACAGTAGTTCCATTTGCTCTCGAATTTGGTCTGGTTCATCTTTAATGATTACGTATACTTCTATAGTGTAATTAGCATCCCGCAGCAATTGTTGAATCAGCTGACCGCTTTTATCTGTTTCTTGTGAACGTGTATCGCTGACGGTAACAACAGCACAATTTACTGTCATACCTGAGGAGTCTGGGTGAGGAATCAGCATCATAAACAAACTCTTGACTTTTTGTCATTAGTCATGCGTCTTTTGTTCTTTGTTTATCGTTATTTGTGAATCGTTAATTTTTAACCACTGTACGAGCGGGTTTGAGAGGATTGTTCGATTTTATTGACAAGTTACTAGACGAAACCCGTCCTTACTAACTACTAACAATGAACCACGAACCAATGACTAATGACTCATGACTACTTATTTTTGGCTGAATCCCAACTCATTCTCTTCAGCATACCTCTCCATAAACCGCATAAAGCGCTCCCATTCTAAAGTAGATCTCATTACATATAAGACTTCTAATGCTTCTGGTTTACCATTGACGAATCTACCTTTGACTTCACGAGTCACTATTTCTCCTTCTTCGTCAATCATGTACATTCCAGTAATGTCTTCAGTGCTTGCATTGCTTAAAGCCTTGGGTTTGATGAAAACAAATGAGGCTGTACCGCTTTCGCCACTACGTGATCGCGTGAGACGAACTTCTGGAATTGCGTCTTCATCAATGCCTTTGGAGAACTGTATCTTAGCCATGAGGAGTGAATTTAAACTTTTGTTATGGTTAGTTTAATATTCTCTCATCTTTTATACAGGAAGTGGTTTAGCTTACAGATATTTTTTAACCTAAGTATAATCCCTTAATTTCTTTCTTTCTCTAGTAACAAAGTGACAGGGCCATCATTTTCTATTGAAACTTGCATCGTGGCTCCAAATTTACCCGTTGCTACTCGCACACCACTTGAGTGTAACTTAGCAACAAAACGATTGTACAAATCTTCCGCCACTTTGGGAGCAGCCGAACGGTCAAAAGAAAGACGGCGTCCTTTACGACAATCGCCGTAAAGCGTAAACTGACTAACTATTAGTAACTCACCACCAACTTCTTGTACAGATTTTTGCCAGCGATCGCCGCCTTCTTCATCTGGAAACAGCCGCAACTCCAAACACTTACGCACCATCCACTCAAGTTCAGCATCAGTATCAGTATCAGCAATACCTACTAGCAAGTTCAGCCCCCGTCCAATTTTACCGACAACTTCATTGTCTACTGTGACTTGTGATGATTTAACACGTTGGACTATAACACGCATAAACAATTATGAATCATTAAATTTAAATAATTCTGAGAAAGCGAAAAGATGAGAGTATAGATAATTACAATTTTACTACCTGATGTCATCTTTTTATGTTTGATAACATCTGCAAGTTTCTTGCTGAAAACTTCTCCTATGATTTTGCTAGCAGCAGGGGAGATTTTTAATGTTGCAGATCAAAGCGTTCAGAGTAACGTAGCTGTAGCAACGGCAATACTAGCTGGACTAGTATTGGAGAAAGGGGTAATTCAACGAGTTTTAAGGAAAGACATTATGCAAGAGTCTGTTATTTATCAAGAAATACGAAAAGAAGCTCTTGTCGAAGGAGTTCAGCGTGTTGCTGTCAATTTACTGCGTGAGGGGATGTCTGTAGAAATGATTGCGAGAGTTACTGGATTAACAGCGGAACAGATACAACAGTTGCAGGTACCAGATGTAAAGAACCAACAATAGTGAGGAGCGCTTATCTGTATAGCATTACCAGGTTACTTTTAAAGAACCCGCTCTTCAAGCAGTTAGATGTCCACAGAAGCCCTATCTGATTTATTTAAGCGTAAGCCAATTTGTAACAATGTTGAATTATGAAATAGTGGTAAAAAACTTTTTGGTTTATGATATATGAGGATCATGAAGAAATTTAGTGGCTTATACGGATGTGCCAGACGAGTGCTTGTCACATCCGCAAGGGTTTTCAACTAGCCTTCTTATAACTAATGACTATTTTCCAAAACCTTTACCGCGAGTCGTAGAAGGAAGACAGATACAGTTTTCCAGTTGTTGAAGTAATTGCTCACGATCCAAATTTTGACCGATCAGCACAACCTGATTTTTTTTCTGGCCTTTCCACTCATCATCATCTAAACTGAAGCGCTTGCCACAAAGATGGAAAATATGACGGTTGGGACTTTCGTCAAACCACATAATTCCCTTTGCGCGGAAAACGTTTTGAGGTAGCTGATTATCTAAGAAATATTGAAACTTCCTGATCGCAAAAGGCTTATCACTTTGAAAAGAGATAGAGGTGAAGCCATCATTTTCTAAATGGTGGGAATGATGGTGATGGTCGTGATCGTGGTCATGATCATGGTGATCGTGGTCATGGTCGTGGTCATGATGATGGTGGTGTTCATGGTAATGATCATGGTGGTCATGGTCATGACTGTGCTCACCTGCCGCTTCAAAATATTTGTCAGACTCAAACAGACCAACGCTCAGAATTAGAGGGAGTGGTACTTGACTTCGCGTTGTCCGCAGAATTCGTGCGCCTTCTTTGACTTGCTGAATTTTCGTTTCTAGAGTAGACAAATCTTCCTCAGAAACTAAATCTGTCTTATTTAAGACAATCACATCACCATAGAAAATCTGACTGTAAGCCGCTTGAGAATTAAATAAATCTAAGCTGTAATTTGCAGCGTCTACAACTGTAATAATAGAGTCCAGACGAGTTAGCTCGCGCAACTCCGGGCTGAGAAATGTCATGGCTACAGGCAGCGGATCTGCGAGTCCAGTTGTTTCCACAACTAGATAATCTATTTTTTCTTGGCGTTCTAGAACTTTGTAAACGGCATCTACCAAGTCATTATTAATGGTGCAGCAGATACAACCGTTGCTTAGCTCCACCATATTATTATCATTATCTTCAGTGGCGATAATTAACTCATTGTCGATGCCTATTTCGCCAAATTCATTTACGAGAACAGCAGTTTTCAGACCCTGCTGATTGCTCAGGATATGATTGAGTAAAGTTGTCTTACCGCTCCCGAGAAAACCTGTAATAATTGTAACAGGCAATCCTTTTTTCGGAGCATCCATTGCTTGAGATTCGGAAGTCACGGCTGATTGCATAGCGCTGCTGTCAAAAAGTAAAAGCTAAAAATGTAGCGCAGAGAGTACAGAAAACACTAGCATAGGGATGCTGAATATTTCATCCCTCCTGCTCTCTTCCATTATTACGTATCTTTAGCATTACGTGGCTATGACCCTAAACGTTTACAATACTCTCACCCGCCGCCAAGAACCTTTTGAGACTGTTGAACCCGGTCAGGTTAAGATGTATTACTGCGGCGTAACAGTATACGATTACTGCCATGTAGGTCATGCCAGAGCCTGTATTGTTTGGGATGTCGTGCGTCGATACCTTCAATTTATCGGCTATAAAGTACGCTTCGTCCAGAATTTTACCGATATTGATGACAAGATTCTCAATCGAGCGCGGCAAGAACATTCCTCAATGCAAGCAGTGGCAGAGCGCTATATCCAAGCCTATTTTGAGGATATGGCACGGCTTTCGATTAAAGAAGCAGATGAGTACCCGCGTGCGACTCACACAATCAACGGCATTCAACGGCTAATTCATGAGTTGGAACAGAAAGGCTATGCCTATCCAGCAGACGGTGATGTTTACTACGCAGTGCGTGAGTTTGACTCTTATGGCAAACTTTCCGGACGTAAGTTAGAAGATTTGCGATCTGGTGCCAGTGAACGGGTGAGTGTGGAAGATCCAGAATATCAGAAGAAGAAAGACCCGTTTGACTTTGCTTTGTGGAAGGCAGCTAAAGAAGGAGAACCAGCTTGGGACTCATCTTGGGGTAAAGGGCGTCCGGGGTGGCATATTGAGTGTTCGGCAATGGTGCGCGATCGCTTGGGTGACACTATTGACATCCACACTGGTGGTGAAGACTTAATTTTCCCGCACCATGAAAATGAAATTGCGCAGTCAGAAGCGGTGACAGGAAAACCACTGGCACGTTACTGGCTACATAACGGTATGGTAAAGGTGAATGGGGAGAAGATGTCCAAATCTTTGGGCAACTTTACGACGATCCGGGATTTACTAAATCGACCAGTTGACTCAATGGCGATCCGCTTGTTTGTCCTCCAAGCACACTACCGCAAACCGATTGATTTTGCCGATGAAGCCATCGCCTCTGCGACCAACGGTTGGCATACTCTTAAAGAAGGTTTAATTTTTGGCTACCAATACGGTAAACAACTCAGATGGGAATTGTCATCCCCGATCCAAAATCTAAAATCGGAAATCAAAAATTCCTATATTGAACGTTTCCAAGACGCTGTGAACGATGACTTTAATTTCCCTGCTGGATTAGCAGTGCTATTTGAGTTAGCCAAGGAACTGCGTCGTCAGGGCAATATCCTTGTGCATCAGGGAAAAACGGAGAGACCAGCAGATGAATTACTGTTAGAGTGGCAAACACTTGTGACTTTAGCTGGGGTTTTGGGTTTAGAAGCTGAACCTTTTGAAGATGGTAATTCAAGCGATCGCCCTTCAAGTGAGGGCACTTTAAGTGATACGGAAATTGAGGCGTTAATTCAGCAAAGGCAAGAAGCACGTCTCGCCAAAAATTTTGCTTTAAGCGATCGCATCCGCGACGAACTGCAACTTGCAGGTATTACCTTAATTGATAGCCGTGATGGCACCCGATGGCACCGCAACTAAACAATTAAAAATTAAAAATGTTTTCTGAACTTACAAAAGCGATCGCTCACATTGATGTTCCGGCTGATTGGATCGGCATCAGAGTTGTTAAGGAAACGTCCTCGACTCGTTACGTTCGTGATGGCTTACCCCAAAACAATGGCAAAACTTCCACGGCTGGAGCCATGCTGGAAGTTATGGTCAATGGCTGTATAGGTTATGCAGCTACCAACGAAGTGCAACTCCAGTCTTTACAAATTGCTGCTGAGGAAGCGTATAAACAAGCACTGGCTGCTAGCGAGTGGTGGATATACTCTTTTCAAGCCGCAAGTGAACGTCCTAAAGTAATCGGTGAATATATTTCTCCGATTCTCGAACCTTTAGATAGTTTGAGTATTGAGGAAATCAACGATTTACTTGTTCGCATCTGCAATACTCTAAAAGTCTCTGACCAAATCGTTCAAACCATAGCCAGTGCCACCACCTCCCTTATGGAAACTTGGTTTGTCAGTAGTAATGGTTCAGAGGTGTATCAAAAATTTCTGTTTCTCAGAACAGATTACAAAGCAACAGCTCAGGATGGAGCGATCGTCCAAAAGCGCAGCCACAATGGCTCGGAAGCCAACTGTTATCAAGGTGGACTGGAACTTTTCAAACAAGCAGAATTATGGGAGCGGCTACGCCGAATTGGCGAACAAGCAGTAGAACTTTTGACAGCAGATGAATGTCCGAGCGCTACCACAAATCTGGTACTTGCCCCAGATCAAATGTTACTACAAATACATGAAAGCGTCGGTCATCCCCTAGAAATAGACCGAATTTTGGGAGATGAACGTAACTATGCCGGAGGCAGTTTTGTCAAAACGAGTGATTTCGGTAAATTGGTGTATGGTTCGCCATTGATGAATATTACTTTCGACCCTACAGTCAGGAGTGAATTTGCTAGCTACGGCTTTGATGATACAGGTGCTGTAG
>JAQYWP010000282.1 GCA_029379285.1 Rhizonema sp. PD38 | reverse complement strand
CTCTAGTTAACTTTTCGTTACATAGTTAGAAATTTTCTCGCCGACTTACTTAATGCATTTCGCAAACTGTTGTTGAGTGTTGATTGAGTACCTGTTGAGATGCTAAGATGATGGCTGACAGCTGAGACTGGCTCAATCCGTTATTGGCAGCCTTTATAATCATCCTGGCTAATTGCTCTGGCGTTAAGTTTTGGATGCTAATTGCCATTTCCGCGATCACTGTATCCGATGTGTGATAGGAAATAGTAACTTGATTTTCGATGCTTGTTGGTGCCTGTATGGTGTCGTTATGATGTACATCTTTAAAAGTAGTTGCAATCTGCTTGTTTTCAAACGCTACAGAAGGCAGTGATTCTTCTGATGATAGCCATCGCGTCTCTATCTGTGCTTTTTTTTCAGTCAAATCTTTTTGTCTAGACAAAGACGCCAAAGCTTCATAATGTGTGGATTCTATAACCTTCCCTGGTTTGTCAGACTTAAGCTTTGTTGTTTTTTTATGTTGAGAGACAATTACCTTAGCCTTAGTATAGCTGATGTTCTCGCCATTAGAAGCGCGTTCCAGGACTTCAATTCTTGCCTCTTTAGGTGTAGAAGGGGCAGCGATTAGATAGAGAGTTGACGCAGTGATATTTAAATGTGAAAAGTTTACGCATTTGAACTGCTCTGCAACCTGCATGAATTTAGTTGCGGCTGATATACTCCAATTAAACTCAAATTCAAGCCAATTTCTGAAGTTTCCATGTCCCAGATGCTGCTTCACCTCAATTAGCTTCTGTCCAATATCGACAATATCTTGAGAATTACGGCGCATTAGCGTCTTAATTTCGTTGGTCCGCTGTTGAACAACTTTTCGCGTTTGGGCTTCTAAAATACCATATTCAAAGTTTAGAGTTTGCTGAGTTGACAACTGGTCTAACACTGCGGATGGTAAAGCATCATGATTCATACAGTACTAACTCTGTTTTTTAATGGTGGTAGCATTTTGAGAACTGAAGTTCAGACTCAAGACACATGATTTGATGAAGTTAAAAGACTACAGAAAGTTTAGTCAAGCGACGGCTAAAACTAAAACCTTGTCTAGCTCATATCTATGTATAGGTAGTAATAAAATCAAGTTATTCATTGAGAGCGGGAAAACAACCAAAACTACGTATCAAGTCTTTATCCTTCTTTACAGAAAGACTTACCTAATAGACAATTCCGGAAATAGTCAAACTCTTACTATCACTACCTTATAAAGTGCGATCGCCGTTGGCACAAGAGAATTTATATATAGGACTACTATTTGATTTTTGAACAGATACGTAGGGTGCCCTCGACCTGAATCCTTACGTTTACAAATAGGCTGTTGCATGGCGAAACCCCAAGTGTCCTAGCAGGAGGATTATCGCTACCGCCCAAAAACGACATGTTTGCAATGCTTCCCAACGTTAAGGATAAAGAGTGTTTAAACATGAACTGTCCACATTGTGACTCCACCTATATCCGTAAAAATGTAAGGGAAAGAGGTAAATATAATCACATTTGTTCTGATTGTCGTCAGCAATTTTTTTAGGATTATGAGCGTTCTAAAACAGAAACTAACGAGAAGATAGCAGAAGTGCCTTCGTATGTATGTCAATGGCATGAGCTTTAAAGCATGTTTTAAAAGTGGAAACGGGTTAAAAATCATACTAGTCGTCCAACCGTAATAGGTATCATCGCAATATAAATAAAAGTCTGTTCTGTTTGTCAGGTGATAAAATCAACCCATCCGTTTTTCAGGACTCCTTTACTGTATGGGTCAACAGTATATACATCAATGAGGATAAGTTAAGGAAAGTTATGGTTCTTTAGTGCTTTTCATTTGAATCACATACCCTATGATAGGGCAAGCGCTCTTACTTAAGAAATTCCAAGTTTCTTGCTTTGCACACCAACCTAGTATCCTTAATTGAGGATTCAAAGCTAAATTTCCTTTTCAATAGGAGAATGCAATGTCTTTTGGCTCTATGCGTTTGTACTGGTTGCAAAGTCTAGGAATTGCGATTGGGAGTGCGATCGCCTTATATACAAATAGCTCGATTGCCCAAATCACTCCAGATCGCACTCTGCCAAATAGTTCCAACGTGAGATTAGAGGGCAACACGAGAATTCTTTCCGGCGGAACGACAAGAGGCGCTAATCTGTTTCACAGTTTCTCTGAGTTCTCTGTTCCCAGTGGCTCAACAGCTTTGTTCAATAATGCACTGGATATTCAAAACATTATTAGTCGAGTAACGGGTAAGTCTATCTCTGATATTAATGGTTTAATCACATCTAACGGCACAGCCAATCTATTTCTGATTAATCCCAATGGGATTATTTTTGGTAAAGATGCTAGTTTGAACATCGGCGGTTCCTTTGTCGCCACAACAGCCAATGCCATTGGGTTTGGCAATTTTGGATTTTTCAGCGCCTCGAATCCAGAAGCACCAACACCAATGTTAACAGTAAATCCAAATGCCTTATTATTCAATCAAATTGCAGTAGCACCAATTCAAAATAACTCAACTGCACCAGCAGGAGTAGATCCTGCTGGATTTAATGCAATTGGTCTACGTGTGCCTGATGGTCATAGTTTGCTACTGATTGGTGGTAATGTCAATATAGATGGCGGGCAACTGAATGCTTATGGTGGTCGAGTTGAGTTAGGAGGATTGGCCGCAAGAGGAAATGTGGGGCTAAATGTGGATGGCAACAATTTGAGTTTGGGCTTTCCTGCTTCTAGTCAAAGAGCAGATATATCTTTGAGTAATAGCGCTGCTGTATATGTAGAAGCGAATGGTGGTGGTAGTATTGCAGTCAATGCCCGCAATTTAGAAGTTTCGGGCGGAAGCGTACTGAGTGCTGGTATTGGGCGAGGTTTAGGATCAGTTGGTAGTCAGGCGGGAGATATTACGCTCAATCCCACAGGGGAAATAAAATTTATAGGAAGCGGTGTTGTCAATGATGTGAGACAGCTTGCAATAGGCAACGGGGGAAACATTAATATCTCCTCTGGTTCGTTTTCCCTAACTAATGGTGCTCAACTGCTTGCCCGCACGTTTGGAAATGGAAATGGAGGGAATATCAATGTTGATGTTGGTGGCGCTGTCACAATAGCTGGGGTGGATAACAACAGATTTCCAAGTGCGATTATCACCGATTTGGAACCGGGGGCGATTGGTAAAGGAGGGAATATCATTATTTCCTCTGGTTCGTTTTCCTTAACTAATGGTTCTCAACTGTCTGCCAGCACCTATGGACAAGGAAATGGGGGCAGCGTGAAGATTAATGCCACTGGATCTGCGACCATTGACAACAGCGGTGTCAACAGTAATGTATTTGGGGTGGGCAACAGTGGTGGCATTAGCATCGACACTGGATCACTCACCGTTGCTAATTTTTCTGTACTTAATACCAGCACTTCTGACGGCGCAAGGGGGAGGGCGGGCAATATTACAATCATTGCCCGCGATTTAGTTCTATTTAATAATGGGTTTGCATTTAGCAGATTGGAAAAAGGAGGGATAGGTAGAGCTGGCGATATTTACATTACCACAGATGGGTCTGTCTTAGTGACGGGTATCCCTTCAAATATTGCCGATGAAGATATGGGTCAACTGGTGTCCGCTACTTTTGGAGTGGGGGATGCGGGTAATATAATTATCACAGCTGGTAAGAACGTCTCGTTTGATGGTAGAGGCAGTGATATATTCACTCTTGTGGCATTCGACAAGGGTGTGGGCAATGCGGGTAACATCATTATCAACAGCAAATCCCTCTCAGTTCTTAATGGTGCTCGATTGACTTCTAACACAGAAAACCAGAGAAATGCAGGCAATATCAATATTACTGCCCACGATACTATTAAAGTGGATGGCATGAGCAATGGTACTCCCAGTCAGATAGCTACCGATGTAAACCCTGGAGCTAGGGGTCATGGAGGGTTGATTAATCTCAACACTGAAGCTCTTTCGATCACCAATGGTGCTGTTGTGGATGCTGACAGTGGTGGAATTGGTGCGGCTGGTAACGTGGAGGTGAAAGCTGGCTCTATTCGTCTGGACAACAAAGCCAATATTGGCGCTGATACCACAGCAGGGCAGGGAAATATCAACCTGAACGCTCGTGATTTTTTGCTGTTGCGTCGTGGTAGCACGATTACAACCAGTGCCACTGGCACAGCTACAGGGGGCAATATTACTATTAATACTAACAATCTAGTTGCTATCCCAGAGGAAAATAGTGATATCAGAGCCAATTCACTTGAAAACTTTGGAGGTCGCATAAGCATCAATGCCGCAGGTATCTTTGGTATTCAGTTTCGACAACAAGACACACCATTCAGCGACATTACGGCTAGTTCTGCCCTTGGTCCACAATTCAGTGGTACAGTAACTATTAGCACACCTGAGGTCGATCCTGTTCGGGGATTAGTACAGCTGCCCACGTCTCCAGTAAATATCACTAGATTAGTTGCCTCAAACTGTGCTGCTTTTGACACAGAAGGCAGTAGCTTTACCGTCACCGGGCGCGGTGGACTACCCATCAGTCCTACTGAGCCGCTACAAGATTCAGGTACTCTATCAGCTTGGGTGAGGTTAAAAACACAACCAGAAAACTCGACCTACACAACCACTCAGCCGCAACCAACAGCAATTTCAAATACGACCAAAGTTGCTAAAGCGGCAACTCCAATTGTAGCAGCTACTGGTTGGGTCATGGATCGCAATGGCAATGTACAGTTAGTCGCACAATTGCCTCGAGTCAATCCTAACATCCCTTGGCAAACACCTGCAACATGTCCTGTATCTCAGTAAGCTGTGAATTATGCGAAAACTTCAGATAATTAAGCTTGTAGCTAGATTTAGTTTGAGAAATGTCATCTTGTTTACTCTGGCAAGTTTATTAACTATTATCCCCAGCACATTCGCTAAACAACTAGAAAACTCCCCGAGCAAAATTTCCGCCCAAACCATCCAATCCCCAGCTACGAAACCACAGCAACTTCTTGCACAAGGAGAAGCACTTTATCAAGCAGGACGCTTTAGCGAAGCAGCAACTATTTTACAACTTGCTGTCCGTACTTTCCAACGAGAAAGTAACAACCTTGCACAAGCCGCCGCGCTCACTAACCTCTCCCTTGTTTACCAACAACTTGACTTATGGAAAGAAGCCGATGCAGCTATTAACAGTAGCTTGAAGTTACTTGGCTGGGATGAAACAAATCAAAAGTTAAATGTCAACCATCCAAAGTCGGAATTATTGTCAATTCTCGCACAAACTCTCAATATTCAGGGAGGATTGCAACTGGCACAGGGACAAGCTGATGTATCTTTGAAAACATCACAGATGGCAGAGCAAATTTGGAGAAAATTGGGCGATCATGCGGGAGTAACGCGCAGCCGAATTAACTCTGCACAAGCTTTACGAGTTTCTGGTTTTGATCGTCGTAGCTTCGATATCTTGAATGAAGTCTCTCAACAGTTACTTTCCTCACCTGACTCGCTTGTAAAAGTCACAGCTTTGCGTGCTCTTGGAAATACCCAGCAACAATTCGGATATTTAGAGAACTCCAGAAAAAATTTAAATCTCAGCTTACAAATTGCCCAACGTCTACAAATGGCGCAAGAAATTAGCCTGACAGAATTGTCTATTGGTAATACTGCTAGGGCATTAGGTAATATAGAAGATGCTATAATTGATTATAAAAATGCTGCTACAGGGCCAAACCCACTCACCAAAGTACAAGCTCAAATCAATCAACTCAGCTTACTAATCGAGAACGAACACCTAGCAGAAGCAAAAACATTAATACCCACAATCCAGGCTGAACTCGCTAATTTACCTACAAATCAAGCTGGTATTTATGCCCGGATCAATTTTGCTCGCACTTTAACCAAAATTGGGAGCAAGAAAGACATTGCAGAAATTCTAACTACCAGCGTTCAACAAGCCAAAATAATCGGCGATCAACGTGCAGAATCCTATGCGCTAGGCAGCTTGGGAGAAGTTTACGAGCAGAACAACCAGTGGCTTGAGGCGCAGGATTTGACGCAGCAAGCATTGTTTCTCGCTCAAAAAATCGATGCCTCAAATATAGCTTACCGTTGGGAGTGGCAGTTAGGACGCTTGTTCAAAGCACGAGGTGATATTCAGTCAGCTATATCTGCTTATGATGCGGCAGTCACAAGGCTTCAGTTTCTTCGCCGTGATTTGGTGGCAGTTAACCGAGAAGTACAGTTTAATTTTCGTGATAAAGTAGAACCCATTTATCGGGAGTCTGTAGAGTTACTTTTACAACAGAAAGGACAAGGAAAGCCCGAATTAGACAAAGTACGTCAGCGAATAGAAGCCTTGCAAGTAGCAGAACTCGATAACTTTTTCCGAGAAGCTTGCTTGAGTAACCAATTTGTGGTGTTGGACAAAGTAGTAGACAGTGACAACCCAAACACTGCTATTTTTTATCCGATTATTCTCGATAACCATTTAGAAGTTATTCTCAAACTTCCCAACCAACAGTTGATGCATACAACTTCTACAGTCAACCGTCAGAAAGTCGAGCAAGTCATTACACAAATGCAACAGACGATAGTCGAACCCGACGCTAATCAGGAATTTCAAGTCGTTTCTCAACAGCTGTATAACTGGTTAATTAAACCAGTTGAAGGTGACCTCAAAAAGAGTAAAGTGAATACTCTAGTCTTTATCCCAGACGGGTTGTTAAAAAATATTCCGATGTCTGCATTGTATGATGGCAAAGAGTATTTGGTCCAAAATTACGCTGTAGCTGTTAGCCCAGGACTGCAACTATTTACTCCCAAACCTCTAGCACAGAAAAAATTAAGTGTCCTAGCAGGAGGACTATCGCTACCGCCCAGAAATGAAATGTTTGCACCGCTTCCCAACGTTAAGGTTGAACTGGAATCAATTCAGCAATTGGGTATATCGACAACTACATTATTAGATGAAAAATTTATGAGTACGACTTTAGAAAAAGCTATAAACGCTCAACCTTTTAAAGTTGTTCATCTGGCAACTCACGGGCAATTTAGCTCTAAAGCGAAGGACACTTTCATTTTAGCAGCCGATGGACGCATCAATGTAAGTGAATTCGATAGTTTGCTCAAAAGCAGAGAGCAAAAACGAACAGAGCCAATTGAATTACTTGTTTTGAGTGCTTGCCAAACAGCAGCAGGAGATAACCGTGCGGCATTGGGATTAGCAGGAGTTGCCCTGCGTGCCGGAGCGCGGAGTACTTTAGCGTCCCTGTGGCAAATTGGCGATAACTCTACAGCCAAGTTTGTAGAGGAATTCTACCACCAGTTAACAGCTGGTAAAAGTACGGCAGAAGCTTTACGCGAGGCTCAATTAAAACTGCTCAAAATCAACGAATACAACCGTCCATTGTACTGGGCACCCTACGTCTTAGTTGGTAATTGGTTGTAGTAGGGGCGTTAGCGTAGCGTTAGCGAGTCTTCTCCCAAGGGGAGACGCCAAGGGCGAACGAGCGTCACGGTGAGACAGCCCTGTTCAAGGGGGCGAACGACGTTCGTAGTGTCGGCACGAGCGTCAGGGCTGTTCGCCTTTCCTGTTCACCATTACTGATGGTTTGGTGAATTTACTAAAGGAGCCGTAGCAATATTACCCAAATTGACAGATTGCAATAAGCTTTGCCATGCTTCTTTAACAGATGCATCATTAGAATTAGAAAGGCGTTTTTGTGCCAGCATCGTTAAAGCTTCAAACCAAATACCTTCTTTCGCATAGATTATAATCTTTTTTTGGGGATCTGCTGCTGCCAATTGCTGCATTACACGAGAATCTAAATTAACTCTTTGAATGTCTCCTTCTACGTACACGGGAACACTTGCTGTCTGCTGGCAGTGGACTTTTAAATACCAATGATATGTTTTACCTACTTCCAAGGGTGTCACAGTATTAGGGAGAGGAATACCAATTACACTGGGCTTTGGAGGTAGGGCGATCGCATTTCTATAAACATCCTTTCCCATACTATTCTGCAAGATAAATTCACTGCTTAAGTTAGCCAAATCTTGAGTGTATGGAACGTAAAACCAAAATGTTGGTCGTTCAGATGCGGTTGACGCTCCGACAATCCCGATCATTGATTCGTCTGTTTGTTTGCCAACCTTTTGTACCCCTTGCAATGGTACTAAGGCAGTGAGTGCAGTTGCAACCGCAGGACATTCATCTCGGCTACCCATTCCTGCTCTACGCCCAGATATAGGACTTAACTGAGGCGGTATTTTTGGTAAAACAAAAATTGGTCGAGAGGTACTTTGTTGAGGTACACCTCCGCTTGGTTGTGCAGGCTGCTTAATAGTTCCTGGTTGTTGAGTTTGAGCTGTTACTTGTGCTGGATGTTGGATGGGGAAGCTCAAAATTAGAGCAATTGTTGAAATGCATTTCATTGAGAAGGTACGGTTTCTACCTATGGCTATTTTTATCATCAGGGGACATTGCATAATTAGGTATTAAAGGGTGTTTAAACATCAACTGTCCGCATTGTGGCTCCACATATAACCGTAAAAATGGAATATTATAAGGTAAACATAATTACAATAAATGTAATTGTCTTCGCTAATTTACTTAGGATTATGAGCGATTTAAAATAGAACGCATCGAGAAGACAGCAGGAGTGCCTTTGTCCGTATGTCAATGGCATGGATGTTTTAAAAGTCGAAACGGATTAAAAATTATGCGAGTCGTTGAACCATAATACGTATCATTGCAATATAAATAAAAGTCTGTCCTGTTTGTCAGGTGATGAACTCAACTCATCCATTTTTTAGGACTCCTTTATTTTGTAGGGCAACAGTATATACATCAATGAGGATAAGTTAAGGAAATTTATGGATCTAGTTAAGTTGAATTTGTTTGAGAAGTTACAGCATTATCTTCCAATATTTTTTGCAATTCTTTAACTGCGTTGCTAGTGGAACCGAGTTGTAAAGTGGGTTGGGTTGGTTGATTTGAGACGCCGTTTGCATTTTGAATGCCTCTAATTTCTTTATGTTCTGAATTAAACTTCAATCAGAGGATGAGGCATTTCGGATCGCGAGGGTACTCTTTTCGGATATTTTCAGGAGGAGGTAATTCAGCTATGCTGCTATGCTCCCATGCGCTATCTCGTGGGATTGAAGTAAAACTCGCGGGCAAAGTCTGCCGGACAGAATCTTCTGTCC
>JAQYWP010000281.1 GCA_029379285.1 Rhizonema sp. PD38 | reverse complement strand
GAGGCAGGGGAGGAAAGAGTTGACGAACAATTAGTTCAAAGCCCAAGAACTGCTTCTCTACTCAAGAAAGCTCAAGAACAGCTTGCCTTCACGAGTCAACGTCGTATTGCCGTTTATTCTAGAACGAGAGTCGTAGCCGCTAAGCTCTTGTAAGCCGGAGGTTGCTGACAAGGCGCGAGTTTCAAAGCGAAGCTCTGTACAAGGGAAGAACTCTACAAATGAACCTAATCTGTAGTGCTATTTAGTTTTACTCTCAGCCACTGTGGGCAAGCTTTCACTTAATTTTTGAAATATTCCAAAATATACCTCTAAAGGTAGATTGCTATTTTTGGCTGCCGTGAAAGCTATCATTGAGCAGCATCACAAATATTTTAATTATCTCTATTTTCTGCAAAAGACTATGTTCTATTGTCTGTTTTTCCACAGTATCCTCACCTAAACGCGCATCCTTCCGATTGCTAATAAAAAGTAGTCCATGCTGAGTAATTTTCCCTAAAATCTATTAAGTGAGCGCTGGAGGATATTAAGCTTGGACGACAACTATCAAACTTACTTGAACCGGGTAGCAAGGATGACATTACCAGAAGCTTACAGATCCCAAATCCATCGCATTCAGGAATCTTCTAAGTTTCAGGTGCATTCGGGGAGTATAAAAGCTATACCATTTCCTGGTTATACGGTGATTACACCATGTTTTGAGGATAAAAAGGCAGAAAACTCTGCCTTCTATATCAACTTACAAAGTTACCAACAGCAACTTTTACAGTTATCTGTAAGCAATGATTTAATTGTGCCTGTACCTCCTACTAGCTTTCATCTGACTTTGGCAGACTTAATTTGGGACAGTGCTTACCGTGATGCTTCTGAAAAAAATCCAGCATTTGAGGAGCAGTTACGCTCTTGCTTCACTGAAATCTTTCAGGAGTATCAACAAGCAATAACCCATAAAAGCCCAATTCGCTGGCAGATGCTCGGATTGATAGTGATGCCAAGAGCTGTAGGTGTTTGTTTAGTCCCTCAGAATGAAAACTCCTATCAGCAGATTCTTAACTTGCGTAGAGCAATTTATCAAAATTCTCAGTTGATGGCACTAGGAATCGAACAACATTATGACTTTACCGCTCATGTGACATTAGGATATTTTGGAAAGATTTCCCCTGATTTGGCTCGCGATCACTTTGCTACAATGCTTTCTGATTTAAATGAGCAATGGCTCTTAAATTTACCTGAATTTTTGGCAGAGCGTGCTGAACTACGAAAGTTTGACGACATGACACACTATTATCGTCAGCAAGATTGGCCAATCTTAAATTTTAATTAAGTCATCAGATAATTACTAATTCGTAATTCGTAATTCGTAATTAAAGGTAGTTCTATATTACGAGTATATGAATTACGAATTACATTAACAATTAGTGTTAATAATTTATAATGAGTATGAGTTCATTGATCCATCCTATAACAGAGCAGAGTTTCACAATCATTGATCGCGAAATTGGCGAACATAACTTCAATTGTGCAGAGTATGCAATTGTCCGGCGAGTCATTCATACGACTGCTGATTTTGAGTTCCAGCACCTGATGCGATTTTCTCCAGGCGCTATTGAAGCGGGAATAACAGCACTACGTCACCGTGTCCCAATTATTGCTGATGTCGGTATGGTAAAGCAGGGAGTGGCGGGATTGGTTGCTCAAACATTTGGAAATCAATTAATTAACGCCGTGGAACTTGCCCCCGAAGCACTTCCTGGAAAAACGCGCACGGAAACTGGGTTGTTACAATGCTACAAGGAATTTCCGGAAGCTATTTATGCGATCGGCAATGCTCCAACGGCTTTGCTAGCTCTTTGTCATGAGTTAATCACTGCCTCAGTCTTACCTGCTTTAGTGATTGGCGTTCCCGTTGGCTTTGTCTCTGTAATTGAGTCGAAAGCAGCACTCGCCAATACACCAGTCCATCAAATTTGTGTAGAAGGGCGTAAGGGTGGTTCTCCTGTTGCTGCGGCTATCCTCAATGCTTTAATTGTACTAGCGTCGGAGTGAGAAGTTAGGAGGCACAAAGTAATTATAAGTATTATGTAAAAGATTGTTGATACACAAGGTAAATAGCTTCTAGGAATACATCAGGGGTAAGATGATATGGTATCTTTTCTAACTTAATAATAGGTAAAAGCTGGTTGACGAGTTGTAGGCTTACTAATGCTTTTGCCTTTGATGTCATTTCGCCACGTCTGAGCAAGTATTCGCGGATAATAGTAAAATCATCAGGTAACATTGCTGATAAATCGGTATTGTCGAGCAATTGCTCAGAAGCTAACTTTGCCTCTTCAGAAATTGTCAAATTTACTGATGTTATAGGTGTCTGATTTTGAATTACAATGGTGCCAGCTGCTAGATCACCCAGACGCTTTTCATGGCGACTAAACACGATCAAAAAAGCTCCGATAAATAACATTTCATCGAACGGTCTTAGTAAGGCTCTAAGTGTTGCTTGTTGTAGCCCAATAAGTCTACCATCATCTCGAACTACACGAATTTTAGCAAAGCGTTTACCAGGGGTTTGACCTTGCCATAAAGTTTCAAAAAAGACAAAATAACCTGTGTAAATTCCGAAACTGATGATGGATGCGATCGCTAGCAACCAAGTGAACACGCTGTTACCAAAAATTCCGCTCAAAACATTAGTTAGTTGAGTAGAAATTATGAATAAAATAATGAGAAACAGTATCAAAATAACACCCAAAACATGATAGTCAATCAGTAATGCCCAAGCGCGATTACCAATGCCGGCAAGGGTAAATTCTAGTTCTACACTTTCGGGTGTACGGGATTTTACACGATTGAAAAGGTGCATGGCCGTTGATCCTAGCTAGGATTTAAATATCATCTACACTACACATCGTGATCGCGTAACTTCAAGCCCAATCCTTCACGACGACTTCGTAGATCATAGTAAATGACAGCTTTGATAGATTGCCAGAAAGGGAAAACGACTGCACCACTACAGAAACTTAAAGCCATAATTAGTACTAAAAAAAGCAGGCTGTAAACACCAGAACCTTGATTTAACAAAGATCCAAAAATTACCCCAAGTAGACGAGTAATAATTTGAACAAAAGCTTGGATGGGTAGAGTGATCAAAAAGGCAACGAAAGTAATCACAAAAATCCGCCAAACGTAACCCTGAGTTAACTCCCAGCTACGACTAATGGTGGACACACCATCAACATTATCTTCAATCGCAAGAGGCAAATCCACTAAATAAAACCGGAGCAAGAACCACAAAAGCGCCACAATTGCCGCAATACTAATCACAATCGTTATGAGAGCAATAAAGAAAGATGTTGTAGGATTTCCTTGAAGACCTCGTCCCACCAACACTCCTGATAAAATGCCAAAGAAGACAAATAAGACTGTAACACCGAAGATGATGCCTACGTTTATAAGAAACATTAACAGCATCGTTACTAAAAACTGCCACAATTTAGAATTAACATGACGTTGACCTGATGAAATACTTTCGGGTTGATTGACTAATTCACCAAAAGCCAAACGAGAAATCAGCGACATCAAAGCATAAAACTTTGCCCAACCATAGACTGGAACAAGCAGCCACAGATAAGCCTTGAGGGCAAGTAAAAAATAGTCTTTTAGATGAGAGCGATAAAGCCGCAGTCCCGCACTTACAGTGTTACCAAGACTCAATGGTTGGATAGG
This sequence comes from Rhizonema sp. PD38, assembly GCA_029379285.1. Classification (GTDB taxonomy): domain Bacteria; phylum Cyanobacteriota; class Cyanobacteriia; order Cyanobacteriales; family Nostocaceae; genus Rhizonema. The sequence continues at coordinate 5,508 of JAQYWP010000281.1, read as the reverse complement.
GGTGGGAGAACCAAGATTAAAAGACATGATTTTCAACGCTCCAGGAAAGTAAGGCGGTAAACGACTTCACCAAATCCGTCATTCCTCCCCCAATACGGTTCGGATAAGCAGGAGTAGCAGGGGAGGCAGGGGAGGCAGGGGAGGTAAAGAGTTTATGAAAAGCTATTCAAACCCCCCCTGCTGCTCTACTCAAGAACTGCTCAAGAACAGCCCCCCCCAGCTAATAAAGATTATAGGTAGGGAGGAATGACGAGGAAATGCCGAACATCCTTTGTCATTTGCAAATACTAAGGAAGGGTTTAACTTGAACCGAAGTGTTTAACCACAGATTAACAAATGAAAACCGCCCCTACTAATGGACAAAGAATGGTAACGAGGCGACTACTGTCCCAGACTTAAAAGGAATGGAATTTTTCATCACCCTCTTTGAGGCTATCTTAGTGTAAGTTAAACTCAGTATTCCCAAATTTTATGAATGTTAAACGTTGGATTGTGAGGCGAGAACCAAATTGGCAACGTTTGGACACCTTATTAAGGCAAATAGAAAAAAAAGGGTTAAAATCACTGCAAGCGCAGGAAATTAGAGAATTAGCGAGTTTATATCGTTCCACAGCAGCAGATTTGGCACGTGTTCAGACGCAGCAAATCGGTAACAATTTAACACAAAATATACATTTATTAACAACTCGCGCTTATACGCAGATTTATCAGGGTTCGCGACGACAAGAATGGCAAGTGGTCCTGGAATTCTACCGTTGGGGATTACCAGCTTTGATACAGCAGACATTACCGTACATTACAGCAGCTATAGCTTTGTTTCTCATGGGATCACTATTTGCCTGGTGGTATGCTTGGCAAGATCCAACCTTTATGTCACTGATTGTACCGGAAAACTTGATCAAGACGGTACGAGATGAGCATAAATTGTGGATGGGTTCGATTGTCGGTATTGAACCTCTAGCATCCACCGGGATTATGATTAATAATCTTTCGGTATCCTTTGGTGCTGTTGCTGGTGGAATTACTGCTGGGTTATACACAACTTACTTAATGGTGTTTAATGGCTTATCGATTGGTGCTATTGCCACTCTCGTAGGTCAAAATAATCTTGCTTATCCGTTTTGGGCATTCGTGTTTCCGCACGGTTCTTTAGAATTACCTGCTATTTTTTTTGCGGGTGGTGCAGGATTTTTACTTGCAAGAGCAATTTTATTTCCCGGCAAATATCGTCGTTTGCAAGCACTAAAATTCTATGGATCTCTAGCTGTGCAGCTAGTCTTCGGGATTGTGCCAATGTTAATTGTTGCTGGTACAATAGAAGGCTTTTTCTCTCCCAATCCAGCGGTACCAGCTCCAATGAAGTATCTTGTTGGTATGGGATTGTTTGTGTCTTTAGTAACTTATTGTCGTCGTCAGCGCTCTCAAGTTTTGCGTAGGAAGTAGGCAAGAGGGGGAGCAGGGGAATAATAACTCTCGTCTTTTACCTCCTGTCTCCTGACTCCTGTCTCCTAACTTATTACGCGAAGCTTGCAATTTTTACATCATTGCTAGACAGCAATTCTTGTAACTCGTCTGCGTCTACAGTTTCTTTATCGATGAGCATTTTTGCAAGTAATTCAAGAATGTGGTGGTTACTAACCAACACGTCTTTTGCTCGTTGGTATGCAGTGTCTACCAGCTTGCGCACTTCCTCATCAACTGCTGCGGCAGTTTCTTCAGAGAAGTCGCGTTCTGACATGATATCGCGACCTAAGAACATGTTGCCTTGTTGACGACCGAGAGCAACTGGACCTAAGCGATCGCTCATGCCAAAGCGTGTTACCATCTGACGAGCTACACGAGCAACTTGTTGCAGGTCGTTAGAAGCACCAGTGGTAACTTCTTCTTCACCATAGATTAACTCTTCAGCAAGACGACCACCCAAAGCCACAGCCATCTGATTTTCCAGATAAGCACGGCTATACAAACCAGTATCCATCCGGTCTTCACTGGGGGTAAACCAAGTTAAACCACCTGCTCGACCGCGAGGAATAATGCTAATCTTCTGCACTGGGTCATAGTCTGGCATCAAAGCACCCACAAGGGCGTGACCTGCTTCGTGATATGCTACCAATTCCTTGCGCTTTTCGCTCATCACTCGGTCTTTCTTCTCTGGACCTGCTAGTACACGATCAATGGCGTCGTTGATTTCATCCATCGAAATTTCGGTTAAATTTCGACGTGCTGCTAGAATAGCAGCTTCGTTCAGCAGGTTAGAAAGATCTGCACCAGTAAACCCAGGAGTCCGCCGGGCAATTCTCTCCAAATCTACGTCCTTTGCTAATGTCTTGCCACGGGCGTGAACTTTGAGAATTTCCACCCGTCCAGCGTAATCTGGACGATCTACCACGACTTGACGGTCGAAACGACCGGGACGCAGTAACGCTGCATCTAAAACGTCGGGACGGTTAGTCGCAGCAATAATAATGATGCCAGTATTGCCTTCAAAGCCGTCCATTTCTGTTAGCAACTGGTTGAGGGTTTGTTCCCTTTCATCGTTACCACCGCCTAAACCCGCACCCCGTTGACGTCCTACAGCATCAATTTCATCAATAAAGACGATACAAGGAGCGTTGGCTTTTGCTTGCTCGAACAAGTCACGGACGCGAGATGCACCTACACCCACGAACATTTCTACGAACTCGGAACCGGAGATGGAGAAGAAGGGGACACCAGCTTCACCAGCAACAGCACGAGCTAGCAAGGTTTTACCTGTTCCTGGAGGACCGACAAGCAGCACGCCTTTAGGAATTTTTGCTCCAACGGCTGTAAAGCGATCAGCGTTTTTCAGAAAATCTACGACTTCGTTAAGTTCCAACTTGGCTTGGTCGATCCCAGCGACATCACCAAAAGTCACTTGAGTTTGCGGTTCCATTTGTACTCTGGCTTTTGACTTACCAAAGTTCATTGCTTGGCTTCCTGGACCGTTTTGAGCACGCCGCAGCAAGAAGAATAAGCCAACGAGAAGCATTACAGGGAAAAATAAGCTGCTCAGTGCCTTCCACCAAAGTGTTTCATCGTTTTGAGCCAAAACATTAATATCAACACCTTTTGCGCTCAGTGTGTTGATCAGTTCGGGGTCGTTAACCAAAGTCACTAACTTTTTATTTGGGTCGGATTTAGACGTGACAAGAGCCGTTGTCCGATCTGCACTAATACTAACTCTCTCTACTGCCCCTTTTTGGACTTCATCAATAAACTGGCTATACCGCCATGTCTCTCTGCTCTGTGGTTGTTTGTCAAAGAACGCTGTCCCTAACGCAATTACAACAATAAATAGCAGTGCGTACAGCCCAGCATTTCTCCATCGCTTATTATTCACGCTTGGTCAATCCTCCTACATTCCTTGTCCGTTCTTTTTTGTCAAGATTAGACATTTCTTATAATTATGTTAACTTATCTTAAAATATAGCAAATGCCACGCCTATGATGCTATAAAAAATTTTCGGAGTTGCTGAAGACTAATATGGTGGGAATTATAGATTAGCCTCCCTGTAGGATGCACGACCGTATGAATTGGGACGACTTCTACAACACTGTTGGTGTAAGCGATCGCCTCAAATCTCTTGACTACATCAACTGTCCAGGGTTCCTCCCTAATTTTCTGAAAACTCAAGAGCCAGTTCAATAACTCCTTTCGCACAACTCCTGGCAAAATATCTATCTTAGGAGGTGTCCACCACATACCATCCAGCCATCCCCAAAGATTTCCCGTACTGGTTTCCAGCCAACTGCCAGCAGCATCTACTAAAATTGCTTCTTGAGCATTTAGCTGTTGAGCGCTGCTTTTTGCTAACCAAGCGCTCAGGTAATTTCCTGTTTTATGAGAAGGTAGACTGCGTGCGTATCTATCTATAGGTAGAATAGCTAGTATACCATTTTTTTGGTTTTCTGTCAAATTTATAGGTAATAACCTGCCAGTTATCCACTCTCTTCCATCAGGAAAGATCGTTATTCTGAGGACAGGAAAGTTTTCCCTAACGATTTCTGCCCCTTGACGCACGCGTTGCCAATCCGGCTGTCGCCAACCAAAGGTTTGCAGGCTAAATTGTAGGCGATCGCAGTGTGCCTGCCAGTGAGTTAAACGACTATCGAGCGAATTGTCATACACTCGCAAAGTGGTAAAAACAGTTGCCCCATACAATAGACCCGGATCGCTAATTTCTAGTTCTAAAGTTTGAGACTGAATAGACTCGCCATTATACCAAAAAATAGTGAGTTACTAGTAGGTAATGGATAAATAAAATTATCATCGAGAGTCTTGAACACACCCTAAGTCAGACTGTTCTATAACTTTCAGTATTTTCTAAAAATTTTCATTTATTGACATCTACCCAAGGAGTATTTTGACAACTTACAACTAACTATCTTTTTTTGGAAGTTGAATTTTCGTCGTCCCGTCGGAGTTAATGATGACATTTCCTCCTAAAGCTTTAATTTCCCTGATTGCTCTACTGCGGGTTTTTTCATCAACCTTGTTATTTAAAATCATTGTCCAACCTACTATCTTAGCAAAATTGCCACTCTTATGGTGAGTGAGAAATTTAGCAGTTTGACTAGAAACAAATGCGACTTGTTGACTTTCGGGATCGGCATGAGTCTTTGCCCAAGCTGCTGCGATTTCAAAGGATTGCTTTGAGGCTGTTGAATTTCCTAAAAATAATAATTCATCAACTCCTTTGTAGCGCCAGACATAATAAGATTTTGGGGGAATTTGAGGAGATAGGGACTTTAAACCTCTTTGTGTTAATTCTATAGAACGTTCTGGCATTGCAGCATACATGGAAGTACTGGTAGAAAGACTCAGGTAAGCTGCTAAAAAACGCGGATCGCGTCCCAGAATGACTTCAAAAAATTCAGGGCTAAGCCTGTAACCTGTTTTGTCACGAACTTCATCGTCACCAAAGTATTGCACAAAACCAAGGTATGTCCAATCTGCGATTAAGTTAGCATAGCCAAAACTCGGTAGTTTGTTGAGTAAGTTAAGACGTAGCTTTTCTGAGTATATCTCTTTTTCTAAAGTCTCTAAAGAAGCAGTTTTATTACTATAAAGTAGTTTTTGCATTCGTGGAAATTGAAGCAAGCTAACTCCTAACATGCACAAACAGAGTAGAAAAGGTGTGATGACAGCTTGACGAAATATCAAGAACATCATGTCTTTCTTACAGGTACATAGTCTACAGATATATATTTCCCAAAAGTTCTCTAAAAATATCAGTAGAGGCAAGGAGTGTTGCCACAGTTAGGACAACTTGATGGTAAACGCCAACAAAAGCGCGTACCGCCGTGAATTTATTTTCGTCCTAAGCATCAATCGGTTGCTAAGTAAGTCGGCATAAATAAATAAAAGTTTGTAGTAAGCGCTTTAGCGCTAAAGCGCTTACTACGAGCTAATTTTCTCAACTTTACTTTTCTTTACGTAAAGTCTGCCGGGGGAAGCTTCCCTTAGGCTGTAGCTTTACATAATTA
>JAQYWP010000280.1 GCA_029379285.1 Rhizonema sp. PD38 | reverse complement strand
GATTCAGTTTATTATTGCATGTCCGATTTCTGGATCTTATTTAATCCTCATTCCTTAATAATGCAGCGATAAGCTGTGTTGCAGGAGTAAGTTTCTGCCAGCTTAATTCAAAAGCTGCTAAAATTCCTGACTGTGCAGTGCTGAGGGATTGTTGCATACCTGAGCTTGAGCGGTTGATTGCTTCATTCTCCAGTCGTTGTGCTTCCAGGCGCTCCAACATCTGGGCTAACTTATAGTTGGGAGGTTTTTTCGCCACATAACGCCCCACCAATTCCAAACCCAACGGGAGATAACCCAACCATTCACATAACTCCTGCGCGGCAAGCTGTTCTTTTTGTACCCGCTTATTACCCACCAGTGCTGTCAACAATTGTAGAGCCTCTTGTGGTGACAGCAAATCTAAGGAAATCTCTTCAAGATTGGGGTTTAAATTCCGCCACCGTGTTGTCATCAATACACGGTGGCGATTAGCCTTGGGGAGAAAATCTCGACAACTGGCAATATCAGTGACATCATCTAGTATGATTAGTGCCACTCCCTCTGGTGGTTGCCAATGCTGCCAGCACCACTCTACCTGTTCAGTGAGACTCAGCGCCCTTCCACGAAAATCCTGCTGCGGGACTTCCAAATTCATGTAAAGCTGTGCGAACTGCACAATATTAGCTGCTAAATCGGATTCTCTGGCTGATAACCAGCAAATACCACCAGGATAGTCATATTCATACTTCTTTACATATTGAATCGCCAGTTCAGTTTTACCAACTCCACCCATACCAGCAACAGCTGTTAGGGCAACAGTGCCTGCAAGTTGCAACCTGTCACGCAGTAGAGTCAGTTCATACTGTCTTCCTACAAAGTTGGCAGTCCCTGAAAACTGAAGGTTATTTGGAGGATTTTGTTTACCTGGCGTAACGTTATTAATATAAGTCTGACGGTTATCAATGTAGTGACCCTCAATGCGCTCGTTGTAATTGCCGCCGCCCGTATTGGTAGTGCGATCGCCACTCATAATTCTTCGTTGATTATTGTAAGTTTAAGTATAAAAACTAGAGCGCTGCCTCAAAGTACGGCATCTTACTTTGTTACTACATAGTTTATCTTCTAAATTCTACAACCAGAGCAATTGAAGTAAAAACTCATAGCTTAAATTTCGACCATCAGTCACGTTGCGTTACACCTAATCCGACTTTCGTGTAGCAGGCCCCTAGAACGCCTCCTAATCCTTGGTAGAGCCTGAAGATTTTGGCAGGGAGAGCGCTTACCTTTGTTTGTGAATAATGAAAAATTTGATTGGAGTATTTCTGCCATACAGCACTCTTCTAAGCTTCCCTCTTTCATTTTGCCCTTGATGACAAGCTCACTAGAGCTATATATGTAATTTTTAACACAATGATATCTCATGCATATTACTTATAGTAAAACGTAGGAAAAGTGAACTCTGTCTTCCTACTGTGTATTATTAATTTAAAGCTAAAAGCTTTATTCTATAAGCTTTTTGTTGGTTTAATTTTTTAGAGACGAAATAGGTTTTTCAAGAAAGCGTTTCCCTACAGTTTTTACCTCGCACGCTAACCGATTTAAAACTGCTATACATAAAACCCTTAAAAGCTATTTATTACGCTTTGCTTACATAAATTATATTAATCTTACATAAAGATAAGAAATTGTGTTTTGCTAATCAGCAAGGTCTAAGATCTAATAAATCAAGACTTTTAAAAAGTTTTTGCGGATTTTTGCATAATTAGCTGTTATTCTAATGTATCAAGGGTGTGAGAGCTTATGAATTATTTGTACCATAGACGATACAGTTTGTTTGTGAATGTGAGTATTTGTATATTTATTTTTATTTTGTAATTGTTCGGTGAGAAAATAAGTAAAGTTCCCTCGAAAGATGGATGAAAGTCGGGAACGGTGTTTGTATAAGAAACGTCACTCATGCCTGTTTAGGCTGAAAGTCAAGGAATAAGGGGAAGACGGGAGTGAAATACTTAATTTCGCTTTGCCCCTAAATATTTTATTTCATGCTAATCACAGCAGAACACCACAATATATAGGTTTTGTTTAAATTATGCTAGACATACGAACTCAGCAACTCACTGACTCGACTGGCTGGAACGTTATTGAAACGGAGTTTGACCCGAATAAACTACATCATAAAGAAACTGTCTTTACTCTTGGTAACGGCTATTTAGGAACGCGAGGCACTTTTGAGGAAGGTTATCCGGGTGATGGCGCGGCAACCCTCATTCACGGGCTTTATGACGATCTGCCTGTCGTTACCACCGAGCTTGTCAATTGTCCTAACTGGTTACCACTCATCGTGAAAGTTGCAGGAGAAAGCTTTCGGTTTGACAGTGGCGAGATTCTCAACTATGAACGTCGTCTTGATTTGCGTCTAGGTTTAGTCAGTCGTGATGTCCGGTGGCGTTCTCCGAAAGGTCACACATTGGAGTTCCATTTTCAACGCTTTACGAGTATAGCAGATCAACATGTTTTAGCAATTCGCTGTCAAATTACTTCAATAGACTTTGAAGGTGAAGTTTCCGTAGAAGTTGGGTTGAACGCTGAACAAGATACCGAAGGTGTTGAACATTGGAATACCCTGAAGCATCGTGGTGTAGATAATATCATCTGGCTGCACAGCCAAACGCTCCAAACGGGAATCCAGCTTGGAATGGCAGCTAAGCTGGTGGTTGAAGATGCTGTACCTGTCTGCATACACCAAGCTGACGGTAGCCCAAAACTGCAAACAACCTTTAAAATTGAACCAGGACGAGCAGTGACGATAGAAAAGATTGTCACAGTATTCACCTCACGGGAAACCGCAACTCCAGCTGAACTTGCGCTAATTCGTCTTGTAGCTGCACCCGGATACACAACGCTACTTGCTGCGCACATTTCCGCTTGGGAGCAACTGTGGCTTGAGAGTGATATTCTGATTGAGGGCGATCCACAAGCACAACTGAGTGTTCGCTACAATATCTTTCAAATGCTTGCAGTCGCACCTCGTCACGACGATTCTGTAAGTATCCCTCCCAAAATGCTCTCAGGTTTTGCTTATCGGGGACACATCTTCTGGGACACGGAAATTTTTGTCCTGCCGTTTTTGACTCTCAACCAACCAACACTGGCGCGGAATTTACTCACATACCGCTACAAAACTTTAGGCGGAGCACGACGCAAAGCGCAAGAAGCAGGGTACTCTGGCGCAATGTATGCTTGGGAAAGTGCTGCGACTGGTGATGAGGTGACTCCTCGGTGGGTAACAGGGCCGGATGGTAAGTTAGTTCGCATCTGGTGCGGTGATATCGAAGTGCATATTAACACTGATATCGCGTATGCTGCTTGGCACTACTGGCATCATACAGGCGATGATGAGTGGATGCGTGATTATGGTGCTGAAATGATCCTGGATACGGCTGTTTTCTGGGAAAGTCGAGTGGAATGGAACGCAGCACGCCAATGTTACGATATCCGTGATGTGATTGGACCAGATGAAAATCACGATCGCGTAGATAATAATGCCTTTACTAATGGCATGGTGCAGTGGCATTTGCAGTCAGCTTTGGCACTTTGGAACTGGCTGAAGCAAGCCTATCCTGAGAAGACAGCACAACTATTGCAACAGCTTGACTTGGTGCAGGAACGGTTAGAACGTTGGGCGTTCATTAGCAATCATCTCTATATTCATCAGGAATCGGGTTTGATTGAACAGTTTGAAGGCTTCTTTGATCTAGAAGATGTCAATTTAGAAGATTACGAACCTCGTACCAAATCGATGCAAGGTTTGTTGGGAATTGAGTCAACAAGCGCAAAGCAGATTCTCAAACAGCCAGATGTGTTGATGCTGCTTTATTTGTTACGCGATGTTTACGACAGAAAAACTCTCCAAACTAACTGGGACTACTACGATTCCCGCACTGACCATACTTATGGTTCCTCTCTTGGTCCGGCAATCAGCGCTATTTTAGCATGTGACTTGAATCAACCAGCAGAAGCGTATACCCATTTCATGCGAGCAGCATTGGTCGATTTAGAAGATGTGCGGCGTAACGCGGCTGAAGGAATTCACGCCGCAAGTGCTGGTGGAGTGTGGCAAGCTGTTGTTTTCGGTTTTGGTGGCGTTCGCATGACTCAATTTGGTCCTGTCGCTTGTCCAAGTCTCCCCCCCAACTGGACTCGTTTAAAGTTCCGCTTGAAGTGGCGCGGTGAATCCTATGAGTTCAATTTGGGTTCAGCTGTAGAAGAGGAAAAGAATGTCCCCGACTCCTCTTGTGTATCCGCCTCCCCCTCCTCAATATAGTTGGTGTGGTGAACTACCCCGCTTTAAGAAGCTATCCATTACCCGGATCTTTCTTAACATTTACGAAAGCGTTCGCCCTTAGCATTGGCGGAGCCATCGCTCACGTTATTTGTAACCCTGATTTATGCGTTTTTCATTCTCAATAAAAACATGTTTTTTGCGAGAAGACTAAGGAGACGTTTGTCAAGTATGCCTAACCCCTCAGTCTGTAAGATGCCAGCAAAATCTGGGTTTCAAGATTGTAAAGAAACATGTGACTAATGGATAGGCTTTAAGAAGACGGGGGTTTTTCTGACGATTACCCCCCGTCCGGTTCAACACAATCAGAATTTATGAGCCAGGAATCATTTGTTAGAATTTATAAGGTTTGGTATCTTTCTTCGATGCTCTGAACAATTCAGGCTCCTGAATTTTACATATGAAAGCGCCCAACACTCTTTACATTTTTGCTTCACCTCGTAAAGAAAGAGCTTTACATTAGGCTTGCTTATAATGGTGAAGGAATTTCCAGCTGCTTGCATATTCTCCGTGCTGTAAATTCAGGAATTTCTCTATGACGAGGTACAGAGGTTCGATGATTATTTGCTGGGTTCTCCCATATAGAGTGTTCTCCTCCCTCACGCACCAATATACAATCATGCTGACTCAAATGGCTAATCAAATCCCGGCGCTTCATGATGCAGCTAAATCTGGAACAATCCTTATACGGGAAGCTGCTGTAAGAATAAGATGAATCGGTTCTTCTAGATCAGCTTCAGGATCAGTCAATAGCGAGTTAGGTTTGGGTATAGGCTCGCCATTCATTAAGTTTGTCTGGACCATGTCAACAAGTGCATTTGCCAATGAAGATCGGGCTTTTTCCAGATTTTCTGCAAATGTAATTGTTCCTGGGAAGTCTAATACTTCCCCATGCACTCCCTCGTTGAGGAACTTATACATCGCCTTATATGTTAACATTCTCTTTGATATTTTGATATACAGAATTTGGTACTTAGCCTAACTTCACTATTATGATGCTTTCAAGGGTATAACGCAAAGCTTCATCGGTGGTAGATAAGCTGATTTTGGATTTCCCTTATTTCATTTCCGCCATTTCTGGGTCTTATTAAATCCACGTTCTTTAGACAAAATAAATCACAACTTTTGCTCATTGGGATTGTGCTTTTGCTCAGAGCCAAATCGTGGAGCGATCGCACTCTGGGAACTGAAGAATCTGTTGTTACCCTAATCCCTCCTAATGATTTCGGTGGACCTGAGGTGCTACCTGACCATAATTGAGTACCGCCACTAATGATACCCCACCGATAGTGTTGCCCAAGAGGGTAGGAATCATAAATCCACCGAAATAATCTCCCCAAGACTTTGCTTGAATTGTCACAAGATAAAACGCATTAGCTGAACCTGCAACAATATGCGACAGTCCTGCCAGACCTACCAGGTAGGTGAGAATAATAATAATACTTAACCGGGAAGTGTCGGCACCAGGCATTAGCCACGCGACCAACGCAATCAGCCATCCTGCGAAGATACCTCGTAATAGAGTTGTCCAGAATCCACTGTTCATCTCCAACATACCTAACTCAGTGAAAGCCTGTCGAACTTCAGGAGTAAAAATCTCCGTATGACCGACAACAAAAGCGAATATGAATGTTCCAGTGAGGTTGGTTGCTAAGACGATCGCCCATAAACGCAGCACACGCCAGAAAGTCCTGGCATTTCGTCGCTGCAATAAAGGCAGAATCACTGTTAAGGTATTTTCGGTGAATAGTTGCTGGCGTCCTAATATCACTATCAGGAAACCAATAGGATATCCCAGACTGAAAAGGAGAGGACGCCAAGGTTCGTTGGGTAACTTAGAGTAAATCAGACCTTCACCGACCATTGAGAAACCCATAGATAGACCAGCTGCTAATCCAGACCAAGCCAAAGCAAAAACCGGACGACGTAATTCATTTTCACCTTCTAAGCGAATCACCTCGTGAATGACAACAGCCTTAGCCCGAGCGCGTTTATTAATATCCTTCTGTTCAATATCATTCAGTCCAAGTTCCCGCACACGCGTTTCGGATAGTTCTCCGTCTGACTGCTGTTCCCTACTTTGTCTCATAATTAACCTAATATATCATTCGCTGTCTACCACACCAACTACGATGAATTTGTAGTCAGGACTTCAGTCCTTTGCCAAACACTCTTCATGGTCCCGACCAAAACAGTTAATGTGACATATTACTAAACATTAGACATTCAGCTCTGTTAATTCATCCGTCGGTAGGTTTATGCGGCATCATTCACCGTATACAGTGACAACTGTTGCTGAAAATACCATTTGCATTAAAGAATATATGCCGCAATACTTTGGAAAACTGCAGACAACCGACCAACCTTGGACAAAAATTGATTCAGTACAAGCTTTTGATTTGGGCGAACGCACAATCGACTTTGATTGTGGTGCCTCACGTCTTACCATCAGTATCCTAGCAGCAAACTTAATTCGTGTGCGGATGTCTCCCACAGGAGAATTTCAACCCCGCCGTTCTTGGGCAGTGACATTGGATGATAGTGAATGGGAGAAAGTCCCAATTGAAGTTTGGGAAACTGACACGACAGTAGAAATTGCCACTGAATCTGTGCGAGTGTCTGTTAATCGGCAAAAGTGCAGTATAACTTGCTTCGACAAGACAGGTCGTTCCTTTGCCCAAGATGCAGACATGGGTATGGGTTGGCGGATGGGTGCAGTGGCGGCATGCAAACAAATAGAAGTTGACGAACATTTCTACGGTTTTGGCGAACGTACAGGGTTTCTGGACAAACTCAGCGAAGTCAAAACGAACTGGACAATGGATTCTTTAGATTTCGGCTCCTTGACTGATGAAATGTACCAAGCAATCCCGTTTTTTATGGCATTGCGTCCCGAGGTGGCTTACGGTATTTTATTCAACACAACTTTCTGGAGTCAGTTCGACATCGGTGCAGAACAACCCGGAGTTTTGAAAATGGAAACTCGCGCCTCGGAGTTGGACTACTATATTGTTTATGGTCCTGAACCTGCTGATATTCTCCTTACTTATACGCAGTTAACTGGGAGAATGCCACTACCACCAAAATGGGCATTAGGCTACCATCAATGTCGCTGGAGTTATGAATCTGAATTAATCGTCCGCGAACTGGCACAAGAATTCCGATTTCGCCAAATTCCCTGCGATGTCATCCACCTTGACATTGACTACATGCGCGGCTACCGTGTTTTTACCTGGAGTCCTAAACGCTTCCCCAACCCAGCAAAACTGATTGGAGACTTAGCAGACAATGGCTTTAAAACAGTAACCATCGTCGATCCCGGTGTGAAGTACGAACCAGAAGCTGATTATCACGTTTTTGATGAAGGGGTAGAAAAGGACTATTTTGTACGTAGAGCCGATGGACAACTATTCCACGGCTACGTGTGGCCTGATAAAGCTGTTTTTCCCGATTTTTTGCGCTCCTCCGTGCGCCAGTGGTGGGGTGACTTACACAAATGCCTCACAGATATCGGTGTTGCTGGGATATGGAATGATATGAACGAACCCGCTATCGACGATCGCCCCTTCGGCGATCCAGGCCACAAAATTTGGTTTCCTCTTGATACACCGCAGGGGAGAGAGGGAGAAAACCCTGAAGCTAGAATCGACGCAACTCATGCAGAAGTTCACAACTTATACGGGTTGACAATGGCGCAATCTTCTGCTGAAGGTTTGCAAAGACTGCGAGCGAATGAACGTTCTTTTGTGCTGACTCGTTCTGGTTTTGCTGGGGTGCAACGGTGGTCTTCGGTGTGGATGGGTGATAATCAGTCGTTGTGGGATCATCTGGAAATGTCTCTGCCGATGTTGTGCAACATGGGACTATCTGGTGTGGGGTTTGTGGGTTGCGATATTGGCGGGTTTGCTGGTAATGCGACGGCGGAATTATTTGCTCGTTGGATGCAAGTAGGAATGCTATACCCTTTGATGCGGGGTCACTCGGCAATGACGACAGCTCGTCACGAACCGTGGGTTTTTGGCGATCGCGTTGAGAAAATCTGTCGGGAATACATCAATCTGCGTTACCAGTTACTGCCATACATTTACACTCTCTTCTGGGAAGCAGCAACTACCGGAGCGCCAATTTTACGACCATTACTCTACCATTTTCCCAACGATCCCAAAACCTACACACTTTATGATCAGGTTTTGCTTGGCCCTTCCCTGATGGCTGCACCAATTTATCGCCCCGGAATTGAGCATCGTGTTGTTTACTTACCCGCAGGAACTTGGTATGACTGGTGGACGAATGAAAGTTACACTGGTCCCATCCATATTCTTGCCCATGCACCACTGGAAAGAATGCCGCTTTATATCCGTGCTGGTGCAATTATACCCATGCAACCTGTAATGCAGTATGTTGATGAACGTCCACTAGACGAACTCAGGCTACGCGTTTTTCCTGGTACGGGTGAATACATACTTTACGAAGACGACGGGCACACTTTTGAATATAAGCAAGATAATTTTGCTACTACTGAGTACAGTGTATTCGCTGATAAAGAACAATTGGTTGTCGAAATTGCCGCGCGTTCCGGAAACTGGACACCATCGACGCGAGAGATTATTGTCGAAGCGATCGGTGTTGGCGAACAACGTTTCCCAGATGATGGCTCTTCACGCACCTTAAAGTATCGCATGATTTCTTAGCACTCCAGCAAACTAGGAATGATGGATGAGGGAGGGGAACTCGGAGTCCTTTTTCTAAGGAACTCGCAACTCCAAGTTCGTAGTCAGAACGTTGAGGATTCTAGCAGTTTTCATTATGACTTCTGATATGATGTCCGTCAAATTACCCATGCGGAAAAGAACCCCACCCCTAAGCCCCTCACAAGGGTAGGTTTTTTACATGTAGGTAAGACGCTCGTTGACCTGGGGGGAA
>JAQYWP010000279.1 GCA_029379285.1 Rhizonema sp. PD38 | reverse complement strand
AGTAAGCACTCACTTATCTATGGCGCGTTCAGCTACGATTACTAACGATCACATCTTAGAAGTCGCACGCGTTGCTTTCCTTGGCAAAGGTTATGCCGCTTCAACTATCGAGATTGCCCAGAAGTTGGGAATATCTGAAGCTTCAATTTTCAAGCGTTTTGCCACAAAACAGAAACTTTTCTTGGCGGCGATGGGAATTCCGGAGCAGCCAGCTTGGATTGAGACTCTAGAATCTCTAGTTGGCAAAGGAGACTTTCAGCAGAATCTTATGGATATTTCTCTAGAGATAGTTGAATTTCACCGCAAGATGGTTCCTCGGATGATTTTGCTACGTTCTACAGGAATTTCCCCAATAGAGTTGTTCGGAAAACCGGATTGTCCTCCTGTGCGGAATTTAACAGCTTTAACAACGTTCTTCGATCAAGAAGTACGACTTGGGCGGATCAATTCTGGTGATTCAGAAGTCACAGCGCGTCTGCTGCTTGGGGCTTTAATGAACTATGTCTTCCTGGAACAAATGGGAGTCGAAAAGCAAATGAA
Organism: Rhizonema sp. PD38; assembly: GCA_029379285.1. Lineage (GTDB taxonomy): Bacteria > Cyanobacteriota > Cyanobacteriia > Cyanobacteriales > Nostocaceae > Rhizonema. The sequence continues at coordinate 8,712 of JAQYWP010000279.1, read as the reverse complement.
TCCTCAAATTTTTGTGGAAAAACTGGTGAAAACCCTCTGGGATGGCATCGCACCAACTTAAGTGTTTAACTGAAAGCTTCCTTTTTTTGTCTAATTAATAAGTAAGTACTTACAAATTTTAAGTGAAAACGACTTGCTATCCACCTTTTCCCAAAGGAATACAACTATGTCCAAAGTCGTAGTCTTTAATCTCCCCTTGCACGGACACATTAACCCCAGTCTTGCTGTCATCAAGGAATTAGTAGTCCGGGGTGAACAGGTAATCTATTACACAACTGAACAGTTTGAGACAAAAATTCAAGCCACAGGGGCAACAATCCGGCGCTATGCCTTTAATGACGCTCCACTACTAGCATTGATGGCTCAAGCTTTTCAGTCAATCCCGCAGTTATTAGATGAAGTGCGGAGGGAGTTGCCAGATTATATTCTTTATAATGTGATGTGTTTGTGGGGTAGGTTGATTGCTCAAATTCTCAATATTCGAGCCATAGCCCTTCATGCTACCTATGCCTCTAATGAACAATTTCAGCTTTTTAGTAGATGTACTGATGATTTCCCAATGTTATCAGCGCAGGCAAAATCAAGGTCTGCCATGCACGATGAAATCCAGGAAATCTTTAAAACTTATAATATTCGACCTGTTGATTTCTTCAACCCAACCTCTGATGATATCGAACCTCTAAATATCGTATTTATTCCCCGTAGTTTTCAACCACAGGCAGAAACCTTTGATGAACGCTTCGTGTTTGTTGGACCTTCAATTCAGCCTCGTTCTGAAAGTGTAAACTTCTCCATCAACCAAAGTCAACAACCCACGTTGTACATCTCACTGGGAACCATATTCAACGAGTGGGCTGAATTTTTCCAAATGTGTTTTACAGCCTTTGGGGAAAAACCTTGGCGTGTGGTGATGGCAATAGGTAACAAGGTAGACTCCAGAACCTTAGGTAAAATTCCAGAGAATTTCATCGTGGCTCCTCATGTACCTCAACTCACACTACTACAACATACCACTGTTTTTCTCACCCACGGTGGAATGAATAGTGTGATGGAATCTCTATACTACGGAGTACCAATGATCGTGATTCCACAAATGCCTGAACAGAAAATGACAGCGCAAAGGGTTGCAGAACTCAATCTAGGGCTGAACCTTGAGAAAGCTGAAGTGACAGCGAGTCTGTTGGAATCTGCTGTAACTCGTGTGATGAATGAGCCGCAATGGCGCGAGCACACTCGTCAAATCCAACAAGTACTGCAAGCAACAGTTGGGTATCAGCAAGCAGCAGATGAGATTTTACGGTTTACAGAATTAATTACAAAAGAAACGAGGTGCAACGTTGGTTAAACTTGATGTCGCTTCCCCTTCACCAATCCAATCGCTCAAACGGGCTTTGGGGTATCTGAACGAGTATCGTTGGATGAGTTTAGGTGCAATGCTTAGTTTGTTGCTCCTAATTGCTGCCGATGCTTTGACTCCACAGCTTTTCCGGTGGGAAATTGATCAAGGTATTGCGAAAAAAGACTTAGATATTGTTTTTCAAGCAAGCAGTTCGTTAATTTGTGTGGCGATCGCTAGAGGAGTATCCAGTTTTGGGCAGAGTTTTTGGGCAGAAACGGTGGCACAAGGAGTTGCTTACAAGCTACGGAATAAGATTTTCCAGAAAATTCAGAACCTCAGTTTCAGCTATCATGATCGCGCTCCAACTTCGCAACTGTTAACGCGCATTACGTCGGATATTGAGAAAATTCGCACCTTTGTGAGTACGACTTTACTTCAGGTTGTTAGTTCTCTAGTGACTGTAGTCACAATCACAGTGATTTTGCTAGTTATGAACTGGCAATTGGCGTTGATTACACTTACATCTATACCTGCCGCAGCGTTGTTGTTAATCGCGCTTTTCTCTAGAAGCGCAGTACTTTTTGGGCGAACGCAACAGTTATTAGGAGAACTAAACGCAGTCTTGAAAGAAAACTTACTGGGCGTTCGTGTTATCAAAGCTTTTGTCCGAGAAGATGCGGAGATTGAACGCTATAGACAAAGAAATCAGGAAGTCGTTGCTGCTAATATGAAAGTCGTTCGGACACTTTCCAACTTTTTCCCGCTCGTATTTTTGTTGAGTAATCTGGTGATATTAGCGGTGTTGGGTTATGGAGGAAGTGCTGTTATTGGAGGGCGATTTTCTCTTGGCGAATTAGTCGCGTTTAACTCGTATTTAGCTGTGATTCTCCAACCTATTGTGCAGATGGGCTTTGCTTCGTCGGTGATTGCTCAAGCAGCGGCTTCGGCTAAACGAGTGTATGAGGTGTTTGATACTGAAGAGGAAATACGCGATCGCTTCGATGCAATTCCATTTAACAGCAGTAGTATCAGAATATCCTTTGAGGATGTGTCTTTTCGCTACCCAGGAGCAACTCATGATGCCCTAAAAGGCATTTCCTTTGAAACTAAACCTAATGAACTGATAGCAATTTTAGGGAACACTGGTTCCGGTAAAAGCACCCTTGTTAACCTGATTCCCCGCTTTTACGATGTGACAACAGGAGCAATTCGCATCGACGGGAGTGATGTGCGTGATTTTACACTCCAAAGTTTGCGATCGCATATTGGGATTGTTTTCCAAGAAACTCGGCTATTTTCCGGTACTATCCGCTATAATATTGCCTATGCAGTACCTCATGCTCCCTTGGAACTGGTGATAGAAGCGGCGAAAATCGCCCATATTCATGAGTTTATCATAAGTTTGCCAGACGGCTATGAAACAATTGTAGGAGAACGGGGAGTTGGGTTATCGGGAGGACAAAAACAAAGGATTGCGATCGCCCGCACGCTCCTCACTGATTACCGCATCTTAATTTTGGATGATAGCACATCTGCGGTAGATGCTAAAACGGCGACGCAAATTCTTGCATCTCTCGACAAGTTAATGAGGACTCGAACTTGTACAGTTTTTGCCATCGCCCAACGGATCAGTACAGTTAAGAACGCTGATCGTATTCTTTTAATTGATGGTGGAGAACTTGTAGCACAGGGAACCCATGAGGAGTTGATGCAAAATAGTCCGTTGTATGGTTCTATTTTAGAGTCACAAATTCAAGGAGGATCTAGCGATTTTAAATGAGTCGTGAAAAGGATTGTTTAATTGAACCGCCTAGAAAAGTAATACTAGAAAATTTTACAAAATAAAGTTAAGGATTTCTAGTACTTTGTATTCATGACTTAAACGACTTGTAATAAGTACGAATAATACTTAGTCTAAAACAGATTAAACTTTATCTAAAAAATATTATAAAATGCTCGATAAAAACTTAAAAAATTTAAAGGAAATCTCAAATTCATACCCAACAGGGCAAAGATTTATACAGTACTTTCGCCCTTATAGTCAAGATATTTTGATAGCCTTGGGATTACTGGCTATTAGTGCTACAGGTCAAGCCATAGCTCCATTCCTTGTTGGTTGGTCAATTGACCATTTGATTACTCGTGGGAACTGGCAGGGGTTGATGCAGATCATAGTTCTGCTCTTCTTTATTTATATTGCTAATACTTTTATCTTCAGGGCTCGAGTTAGACAGATTACTTGGATTATGCAACGTGTTTTAGCTCAGATACGTTATGATATTTTAACAAAAATACAAAGCTTACCTTTGGGATTTTTTGACCGCAGCCAAGTAGGCGATTTGATGAGTCGTCTGTTGAATGATGTGAGTACTGTAGAACAGGCATTTGGAATTACGATCCTCCAAATTATTGGCAGTATATTCAGCTTAATTGGGATTATCATTGCCATGCTTGCGCTCAATCTGCAATTGGGATTGCTGACTAACTTCGTAGTTCCTTTGATAATTTTCGCCACAGCGCTTTTTTCATCATGGGCGAGAAAAAGATTTCGCACAACAAGACAAACTATCGGTCAACTTTCAGCTAAGTTGCAGGAAGATATTAATAGTGTTAGGGAAGCACAAGCGTTTAATCGGATACAAGTAAATATCCAGCAATTTGATGCTCTCAATGCTGCGAATCGGGATGCGAACATACAAGCGATCGCGATTACTGCTGCCTTTTCACCCTCGATTGATTTTCTCAACACCTTAGGCACAGCAGGAGTACTAGCTTATGGGGGATATTTGACAGTTAAAGGTGCAGCAACTGTAGGAACTGTGACTTCATTCTTGATTTACATTCAGCAATTTTTTCAGCCCATACAAGCTCTGAGTCAATTTTATACCCAAGCACAATCAGCTTTAGCTGGGTTAGAGCGAATTTTCTTACTGTTAGACGAGCCAGCATTGCTGCAAGATGCGCCTGATGCAATAGAAATGCCGCCAATTATAGGTAAAGTAGAGTTTGAGAACGTAAGTTTCGGCTATATCCCCAACCAGTTGGCTCTTAATAAAGTTAATTTTCATGCCAAACCAGGACAGATGATTGCCTTAGTAGGTGCGACGGGAGCCGGAAAAAGCACAATTATAAACTTAATTTTGCGCTTCTATGATGTGTTGAGTGGTACAATTACCGTAGATGGCATAGATATTCGTGGTGTCACCCAAGCGAGTTTAAGGCGTCAGATAGGGGTAGTTTTGCAAGACACGATCTTGTTGAGCGGCACAGTTGCGGAAAATATTGCTTTTGGCAGAAAAGACGCCACCCAAGCGGAAATTGAAGAAGCAGCACAAATTGCCAATGTTCACGAGTTCATCACAAGCTTACCCCAAGGATATGCAACTCGTTTGGGAGAGCAAGGAACCAACCTAAGTCAAGGACAACAACAATTGCTGAGCATTGCGCGAGCCGTGTTAATTAACCCTCGGATTTTGATTTTAGACGAAGCCACTAGCAGCATTGATACCCGTACCGAAGCTCTAGTTCAGGAGGCGCTTGCTCGACTGCTCAAAGATCGCACCAGCTTTGTCATCGCTCACCGCCTCAGCACCGTAACGAACGCAGACCTTGTACTCGTCGTTGAGCAAGGTAAAATTTTTGAGAGTGGAACACATGCAGAGTTGATAGATAAACAGGGAGTGTACGCTAATTTGTACGGGCTACAAATTGGGACAGTTGTTTAGTTTTCCTCTTGCTTCAAAACGAATTTCCGATATAAGGACTAGGAACCATATTGCAATTCGTTCTCATAATCCTCAGACATTGAAATATTTATAATTTACGGTAGTTTTGTTCTTTCCAAAAATTGGTGAATTCTATATCTCAGCAGCAAACAAGATTTCTAAATAGGACTGACGCAAAAGTTTTTAAAAGGCTTAATGTATTGAACCGCCAAGACGAGGACACTTGCGTGCGGGGGTTCCCCCCGTTGAGCAACGTGTCCGTTGCCAAGAGCGCTAAGAATAAGTAGAGTTTGCGATCAACCTATTAAATTTACTTTAATTCCTGCTGTTGCAATATCTCATTCACCCAAGCCATATCCGGTTCTGACAGAGCTGGAATTGGAGGGCGGCTGTAATCAATCCTTAAATCATAGCTTCCCTGGTCGTAAATCTGATCGAGCGATAGCTTTGGGTTGATCTTTAGTTCCGCTTCACTAGCCTTTAGCGGCACTGGAAATTCAGGAATCCCATCTGGCAAATTAAACCCATAAAGAGCAGCCTTAGGACGAGTTTCGCTATGACTTACCACAATCCGATAGTGACTTTGCAAAAAATCTCCGATCATTGGCATCGAATTTCCCTGGCGCAACAAATCAATTTCAACGTAATGAGTAGCACTACCCAAAATCTTTAGTCGTTTTGTTTCATATTGCAGCCGCCCGATTCCTACCTGTTTATTTTTCGGAGAAAGCACCTCAAGAATAGTCACAACTTCCTCAGTTTCCACAGCCCGAATTTCTAAGTATGCTTCTGTCAAAATTTCTGGCATTGGTAGCAACACATCGATCGGCATTGTTGGGGAAACAACTGCAAGATTGGATTCAGTCGGTTGAGCTAGAAAGAGCGAACTTTGCACCGAGACATCGGGTACACCCACAAGCAAAGACATATCGCCATTCACCTCATACACGCGCTCCTCAATCGCTACAATGTACTTTGGGCGCAGCTTGGGGGCGAGATCATTGGCGATCGCTGTAATTAACCGATGGTGGATTCCTGCCCACAGGGAAGGATGCTCTAGATAGGGATTCATACCGGGAAATGGAGAAGGCATAAAAAACTCCTAAAGCGATCAACAGATCAAAAACCCACTGACTCCTAATTTAAATATTATATGGCTTTTTCTATCGTCTCTCCTTGACTTGCCGTTCCCACCTCTGGGCATTCAGCTACGTAAACATCCTCTTCCCAGTGCAAGATTGCTGTAAAAGTTTGAGTTTTCTTAGCCTTAACCTGTTGTCAGAAATTCATGGAATATTGATATCTTTATTTGCTATTGATATTGGCTCACCATATTACAGCAGGACGTATGGCTCTCTCGGCAGCATTATTTGTTGGTTCCACACCTTCAACATCGACAAATAACCACAAAGCTGGTTCAACTTTTAAAAGTTGCCGACAGGTGCGAACTGTTTTCGCAAATGGAGTTTTCTCTTTATAACCGACCTCGTAGTTCGCAGCTTCAAGCAAGCAGGATTTGATTGAATCTCGGATAAACTGAACTTTTAGCTGGAACTCACAACGTGATAAAGTTCCGTTTCTCACTTGATACCATTCGGGTTCGCAGTCGCCTACGGAGGGAAACCCTCCTGCAGCGCTGTCTCACCAAAGTTTAAATAATTCCTCGGATTGCTTTAACAGAGCTTCTCCGATTAGCTTTGAGACTCCAGTCCGCTCTGAGATTTTGACAAATTCTCGTTTGATGTGTCGTCCTAACTAAGTAAAAATGATCATCAAAAATTTAGGATCAGGAGTCGTTTACTTAATCGGTATTCATTTCTGGCGGTTCGGGAGTAATTATCCGAACTTGATCTGAGCTACTAACTTTGGCTCCAAGGCTCTTAACTTCAATCGGTGCCATCATGCCGTTGTCTTCGTGTTCAAGGATATGACAGTGGTAAACAAAGGTACCTGCGATACTTGTATTTTTATCTTTGCCCACGCCTCGGAAATCCATTCGGAGTTTAACACGAGTGCCAACAGGAACGTTAATCGTGTCACGCAACATCCCTATATCACTCGACTCTGGGCTATTAAGCACGAGAAAGTGGATCTGGTGGATATGGAAGGCATGAACTTCCGGAGCACGGTTTTCCACGATCCAATCCTCTGTCGTTCCCTCACTTACCGTGATATCTGGAGTCTTGAAGTTTGGATCGTAGACTTTAGGCTGATTCGGCTCTACAGTTATATAGAACTCTGTTCTTGTTGCTTTTGGATCGCTTGGAGTTGGAGCGGGAAAATCTTTTTGAGAGAAGTAGAGCTTGCGCTCCAATATAGATTTCTCCTGACTTAATCCACTGAAGCGATCGCCCGACACCTTAGTTAAGTCAACGTTCAATTCAGGAACTTTGGCTGAATCTAATAATTCGGCATTGTTCGGAAGTTGTGCTTGTCTATCAATCCTAATTAGTAGCAAAAGTTATTCTTTTTCTGCTGATGTAATGCATCCTCTTATCAGCGAACAAGGCAAAAGTCAGTTTGTAGAGATTTGTCTATATTGTGAGTAGGTTTGGTTTGTACAGGTTTTTATAAGCGGTAGCTGAGATTATGGCAGAAAGTCAAACTATTTTGGAGAGTTCATTTATGTTAGGTTTAGACAGAATTACCTTCGCTCCACGTATCATGGCTGGACAAGCTTGTATTCGCGGAATGAGAATTCCTGTTTCGTTAGTTGTCAATTTGGTAGCGAATGGGAAACCAGTAGAGAAAATTTTAGAAGAATACCCTGATTTAGAACCAGAGGATATTCGCCAATCTCTGCTCTATGCAGCGTGGTTGACTCAAGAGCGGGTTTATCCTTTCACAAATGCTGAAAAACAAGCCTCATGAGATTTTTGGCAGATATGGGAATTTCGCTACGCACGGTAGCTTGGTTACGCGATGCTGGCTATGATGTTGTGCATCTGCGCGATCAGGGTTTGCAAAGGCTACCGGATGAGGATATTCTGATTAAAGCATGTACAGAACTACGAATTCTGTTAACAGTGGATTTAGATTTTACTCAACTATTAGCTGTGAGTGGAGAAGCTTTGCCAAGTGTAATTTTATTTAGGTTAGGAAATGAAAACTATCACGGAATTAATGAACGTTTAACAGAGGTATTAAGTCAATGTCAGCAAGATTTAGAACAAGGTGTCATTATTTCTGTTACTAATAAAACATTTCGGGTAAAAAGATTACCGATATGAGCAATTGCAAACCATATCAGCAAAAAGTGGCGGGGAGCATCCCAGTTTTTATTTTATGAGTAAAGATAAAGTGTGAATATGAGATCGTAAAGAAGTAATCCATGCAACCGCCTTGGTGGAAACTGCTATGACAGAAGAAGAAAACCAACTTTTGAGCGAACATGCTCGTGCGATCGCCAAAATACTGTACAAAAACGTTCCCATAGAGGAACTAACAAGCTTGGGGAAGATCGAAGTTAATGTCGGGTTACGTTTGCTAAAATAGGCAGCACTGGGTTAAGTCATTTAACACTATGTCAAAGACCAGGGTAAGCGCATCTCAAACGCTATTGACAGCTAGGTTACGTCTCCTGAGTGGGGTCGGCTAGTGCAGCTGCCAACAGGGTGAGCATATAGTCATCATCCATTGCAGCACGCC
>JAQYWP010000278.1 GCA_029379285.1 Rhizonema sp. PD38 | reverse complement strand
TTGATGTTTGTAGATCGGAAATCAACCCGAGCTACTTGTCCAAACCTCAAACAATACCACCCAACTCATATGTAGTACTAGGTGATAACCGTAACAATAGTTACGATAGTCGTTGCTGGGGTCTAGTTCCTAGAGAGAATATCATTGGTCATGCTGTATTTCGCTTTTGGCCTCTAAACCGTGTTGGAGAAATTGATAAGTCGCCCGTATATCCATAGTTAAATTAGAAAGACTTCTAAATTATTTATACTTAGAAGAGTCTTTTCAGTCAAATTTTAACAACCGAAGGAAGAGGGATTGCATCGCCTAGGATCTGTCTTTGTTCTTCCTTCGGTTGTTTTCGCTCAAGTTTATTTATTTTCTCCTCCTCTGCCCCCAACGCAATAAATTATCTATCTAGACGTTCTACATTTCTCAGTCACGTAGCATAATAGAGATGTGACTGATCACTTCGACCCTTTAAGATCCCTGAAAGAAAGTCGCTGGTTCAAGCTCATCTGCGGAGCTAGCTTCCAACATCTACCTGCGGTCAGAAATTTAGCATTGGCCTACACACTGGCTGGCGCTGACTGTATAGATGTTGCAGCTGATCCTGCTGTAATTGCAGTAGTGCAAGAAGCGCTACAAGTTGCCCGTCAGTTAACAGTAGACGCGAACCAGCGAGGCTTTTGCGGAAGTGGAAAGTCTCCACTGTTGATGGTTAGCCTCAACGATGGGGAAGATCCTCATTTTCGGAAAGCTGAATTTAATTCTACTCAGTGCCCTACTGATTGCCCTAGACCATGCGAAAGCATTTGTCCAGCGCAAGCCATTGTTTTTAACAGTATAAAAGATGATTTTTCGGGAGTTAGATCACCAAAATGTTACGGTTGTGGCCGTTGCATTCCGGTATGTCCATATGAGATAATTGATACAAAGTCATATGTATCATCACTAAAAGATATTGCGCCTTCAATACTGTCAGCTGGGGTGGACGCTATAGAAATTCACACTAATGTTGGGCATTTAGCAGAATTTAAAAGATTGTGGCAAGTTATTTCACCGTGGGTTGAGCGGTTGAAGTTACTCGCTATTAGCTGCCCAGATGGAGATGGTATGATTGATTACCTTCATACCCTTGCCGATCTGATTGCTCCGCTACGGTGTGTTCTCATTTGGCAAACAGATGGTCGTCCCATGAGTGGTGACATTGGTGATGGTACCACTCATGCAGCTGTGAAATTAGGACAAAAAGTCTTGGCTGCTAGATTACCCGGATATGTGCAGTTAGCAGGAGGTACTAACAGCTATACCGTTGTTAAGTTGAAGGCAATGGGACTACTAAACAGTCCTCAGTTCCGAGTGCTGAGTCATGAGAAAAAGTCTACGACTCATGACTCAGTGTTCATGACTAAACACTCATTTATTGCTGGTGTAGCATACGGTAGCTACGCACGTCGGTTGCTGTCACCGATTATCGAGCAATTAGAAGCAAGGGAGGTGAATAACATCAGTATTAAGGCTACTGTCCGCCTAGAGGAACAACCAGAATTACTTTGGCAAGCTGTAGGACTTGCTCATTCTCTCGTTTCCCAACTCAAGTCGCATTCCTAGTCTTGAACACATTGGGGACACTTTCAATCTTACCTACACCGGAGAGAAGGGGAAACTTGCCAGCACTCAAGTAGTTTCTCGTATTGAGGGTTTCCCTTGATACAAGATTCTCCTTATTAAAGAACTGCGTAGCACATCTCCTCAACTTTAAAGACCAAAGCAAGGAAGTGTCCTCGCTATCTCTAAAAACGTCACCATAGCATAGCATGACGATTACAGACGATCTCCAAAAGTTGTTAGATATTTTGCCCCAAGACCTGCAGCAGATACTAGAGACCCATCCCCAACGAGATAGTTTAGTAGAAGTGGTCTTGGATCTGGGTCGTCGCCCAGAAGCTCGTTTCCCCCATCTTGCTGAGTATCTGAGTGAAACACCGATAACTCAGGAACAGATCGATGAATGTATTCAGCGAGTGGGAACCTTTGGCGGAGATAATCGGGCAGGAATTGAGCAAACGTTACATAGGATCAGCGCCATCCGCAACCGTACAGGTAAGATTATTGGCATCACCTGCCGTGTTGGGCGAGCGGTATTCGGAACCATTGGCATGATCCGCGATTTGGTAGAAACTGGAAAATCGATTCTCATGCTGGGACGCCCAGGTGTAGGCAAAACCACCGCCTTACGGGAAATTGCCCGAGTTTTAGCGGATGATCTGCAAAAAAGAGTTGTCATTATTGATACATCAAATGAAATTGCTGGCGATGGTGACGTTGCTCACCCGGCGATCGGTCGCGCACGGAGGATGCAAGTCGCACATCCAGAACTTCAGCATCAGGTGATGATTGAGGCAGTGGAAAACCATATGCCAGAAGTCATCGTTATTGATGAAATTGGTACAGAATTGGAAGCAATGGCGGCTCGTACTATTGCAGAACGAGGCGTTCAGTTGGTAGGAACTGCACACGGAAACCAAATTGAAAATTTGATCAAAAACCCTACCCTCTCCGATTTAGTTGGTGGTATTCAAGCTGTGACATTGGGGGATGATGAAGCTAGAAGGCGGGGTAGCCAAAAGACTGTTTTGGAACGCAAAGCCCCTCCCACCTTTGAAATTGCTGTGGAAATGTTAGAACGGCAACGCTGGGTTGTCCACGAAAGTGTTGCTGATACAGTAGATACCCTCCTCCGAGGACGTCAGCCGAACCCGCAGGTGAGAACTGTTGATGACGATGGCAATGTGACGACGACTGTACGCCCATCACCACCGACAAATGGTCGTATACACGCCTTGAGTGGAGAGGAATCTTTTGTGCCACCGCGACAATCGAATAATGGTTGGCGTGCTTCAGGTCAAATGCTACCACTGCCGTCATTATCTTTAGAGCGAGAAAGGGGTTCGGTGCAAGGCGAGTTTGATCGCTTGCTTGATGAATCTCTGGATCACTCTGACGGTTTTGATTTCTCTGCCGTCAGACAAGCAGGACCAAATGGCGAAGATTTACCCCTACATGTTTATCCTTATGGTGTCAGTCGCAGTCAATTGGAACAAGTCATTGATGTGCTGAATTTACAAGTGGAATTGACAAAAGATATGGACACTGCAGATGCAGTTTTGGCACTGCGATCGCATGTCAAAAATCATGCCAAATTACGGCAAATGGCAAAAGCCCGTCATGTCCCCATCCACATGATTAAATCCAGTACCATTCCACAAATCTCTCGAGGCTTACGGAGATTGCTCAATCTCGAAGATCCTGATTTTCCTGAAGACAGTGAACTGCAATTATTTCTCCATAACGGCAGTGATGATGAAATGGACGCCCTAGAAGAAGCAAGACTTGCCGTAGAGCAAATCGTGATTCCTAAAGGACAGCCAGTCGAACTATTACCACGTTCTGCCTCTGTACGCAAAATGCAACACGAGTTGGTAGAACACTATCGTCTGAAGTCTCATAGTTTTGGAGATGAACCAAATCGGCGTTTGAGAATTTATCCAGCTTAATAAAAAAGAAGGAATTGGATAATGTAGTCAGTAGCTCTCATCTGGAAAAGAACCCCACCCCTAAGATTGCGGCTCACGCTCCAAGCTTTCCACCTCGTTCTTTGGGGTAGAAAGCTTGGAGCTACTACATCCATAAAGATTCTCATGTAATATGTCAAGATATGTTAAAAATATTGCCGATTTCAGACAAATATTTAATGAAACTAAATTTCAATAAGTCATCTGATAAGTGAAGAAGCTGTTGGGCTATAACGCTCATTTTTCATACATTCTAGCTTTTCTGTTCTGATCTCAGAAATCTATATAAAGGTAGATGAATGAAAAAATTATATCATCATAATGGAAAATAACAGCATATAAGCAGTTATAATACTACACCGCCTTAGATAGATGCGGTTATATAACCCTCAATGTCAAAGGTAAACAGCTCGCATCAAAACGACTTGTATCAAGTCTATTCAGATTTAATACTTGTAAAAACTGCAAGTGTGATCGCCATCAGTGTCGGCTGTTTGGCATTGTTAGGTTGGTGGCTCGATCTGGAATTTCTGAAGAATTTTTTCTCGCTGAGTATGGTGCCAATGAAAGCGAATACAGCACTGTGCTTTATTTTGGCTGGTGTGTCGCTTTGGCGGTGTTTGAGAAAACAGCCTGAGGAGCAGAAATTTCTTGTCCTGCCATCGCTTGTAAACCTTTTTTCTAAAGTATGTACATTTACCATTTCCTTAGTAGGTTTATTCACACTCTGTCAATATATTTTTGGTTGGAATCTAGGTATAGATCAACTGCTGTTTCATGACTCGCCAACGGCTGTATTTACATCCCATCCAGGAAGAATGGCACTGAATACAGCACTGAACTTTTCACTTGTTAGTAGAGCTATAGAGCTTCTGAATAAACCAAAAACTCATCGCAGTTATTGGTTCGCTCAGATTTTCGCCCTCTTGGTGACTGTGATTTCTGGACTTGTGCTTATGGGCTATGCCTACAAAGTGAAGATTCTCTGTAGCATACTCCCTGACACAAAACCAATGGCGTTGCATACTGCAGTTACGTTCATAGTCATTTGTGCGGGAATTTTAGGGGCACAGACAGATCAAGGGTTAATGCGGGCGATCACAAGCGATACTTACAGTGGCTTGCTGACACGTCGTTTGTTGATTGCCGCGATCGCAGTGCCTTTGGTGTTGGGGTGGTTAATTCTACAAGCAGAAGATGCAGGGATTTACGAGTCGTCGTTGGCGTTATCGCTGCTTGTGGTAGTGCTGATTATAAGTTTCTGCGTTTTGATTTGGCATAATGCGACGTTAGTAGAAGGGCTGAGCTATGAACGCGACTGTGTTAAACAAGCACTGAGGGCTAAAGAAGAAAAACTCAAAAGTTTCATGGATGCTAACTTGATCGGTATTCTGTTTGGTGACGTTCAAGGCAATATCCAACAAGCAAACGACGAATTTCTGCGGATGATTGGTTACACGCAAGAGGATCTCTTTTCAGGAATAAATTTTATTGACATCACTCCACCAGAGTTTCTGCACTTAGATACACAAGGTATTGCAGAGGCAACGGCTAACGGTGCTTGTAAGCCCTACGAGAAAGAATACATTCGTAAGGATGGGAGCCGTGTTCCAGTTTTGGTGGGTTATACGCTGGCGGGAGAAAAAAGGGAAGAGTCAGTCGCGTTTATTTTAGACTTGAGCGATCGCAAGCAGGCATCGGAGGCTTTACGTCAGAGCGAAGAAAGATTCCGGTTGGCAGTCAATAATATCCCTGATGCCTTTGTGATATATGATGCTCAGCGAAGGTTCCAGTTTGTGAACCAGACAGTACTAGACAGCATTCAAAAGTCGAAAGAGGAAATTCTTGGACATACCAATGAGGAAATCTTTCCTCCTATTGTTTATGAAACTTATCTTCCAACTTTAATCAAGGCAACAGAAACACGCAGTTTACAATCGATAGAGACCACACATCATTTATCAGATCTTAACCCAGTCACGACATTTATCAAGTACGTGCCGATTCTAGATGACAAGGGAGAAATCTATCAGATTCTGGGATTCGCTGAGGATATCACAGTCCGCAAGCAGGCTGAGTCAGCACTGAGTAACCAGCAAAAATGGCTGGAAGAAGTCCTGAACCTGATGCCGACACCACTGCTGTTTATTGAACCGGGTACGGCAAGGGTGAAGTTTGCCAACAGGGCTGCCGACGAAGTGGCAGGGGGGACATTTCCCAAAGCGACATCAGCAGAAGACTATCATACCGTTTACTATTCTACTGATGCAGCAGGAAAGCCCATCCCCAACGAACAGGCTCCTGGGGTAAGGGTATCTCGTGGCGAACATGTAGAGGGATTTGAACTTGACTGGCACACATCAGTAGGTATTCGCTCTCTATTGGTGTCGGCTGATACTTTGCCAGCAATGCACAGCTATTCAGCTACCTGTGTATTGACATTCCAAGATATTACCAATGTCAAGCAGGTGGAAAAAGCTCTGTCATTGGGTTACAAGCGGCTCCAGCTATTATTTGATACAGCAAACGCACTGCTCTCGAGCCAGCAACCAGGGACTCTCATTGACAGCTTGTTTAGAAGACTTTCGGAGCAAATTGGTTTAGATGTTTACCTTCACTTTTTGGTTGATGAACAATCTCAGGCAATTCACCTAGCGTCCTACAGTGGTATTTCCGAGGAATTGGCTAAAGAAATAGAATGGTTACAGCCAGGTCAAGCAGTATGTGGCACTGTAGTAGCACAAGGCAGTCCAATGGCTGTAGAAAACGTGCAGCAATCAACTGACTCAAAGACAGAATTCATTCGCTCTGTGGGGATTACGGCATATTACTGTTACCCATTGATAGCACAAGGACGAATGCTCGGCACTCTTTCGTTTGGAAGCCGCAGTCGGGTTAAGTTCAGCCAAAATGAAATTGGGATGATGCATGCGGCTTGCGATCAGATCGCGATCTCGATGGAACGCTTGCGCTTAATTGCTTCTTTGCAAGAACAAACAGAGCAATTAAAAGAGGCAAACCGTATGAAAGACGAGTTTTTGGCAATATTATCTCATGAGTTGCGATCGCCCCTCAACGCCATTCTCGGCTGGGCACAGCTTTTGCGTTCCCGCAAACTTGACGATAAGAAAAAAGCTCAAGCAGTTGAAACAATTGAGCGTAATGCCAAAGCACAAACACAGCTGATCGAAGACTTGTTAGATATTTCGCGGATGATCAGAGGACAGTTACGTCTTAATGTCCGCGATTGCGATCTTACCTCGATTATTGAGGCAGCGATCGATACTGTCCGTCTGGCGGCTGAGGTAAAGAAAATCGATTTAAAATTTTCGATTTTAGATTTACAGTTGAATAATACTTGCTACACAGAAGAAATTGCACAAGCATGCCAGCCCACAGTTGGATTACCAAAATCAATCGTTTCTGGTGATGCAGAACGCTTGCAACAAGTGATCTGGAATTTGTTATCCAATGCTATCAAGTTTACACCTGCGGGCGGTCAGATAGATATTTGCCTCTCAGTGGAAGAATGTTGTGAAAGAACCGAACAGTCTTCAAGCTATGCGAAAATCACGGTAAAGGACACAGGCATTGGTATCAGTCCTGAGTTTCTCCCTTATGTCTTTGATCGCTTTCGTCAAGCTGATAGTTCCAGTACCAGATCTCATGGAGGATTGGGACTGGGATTAGCACTAGTGCATCATTTAGTCGAACTGCATGGTGGCACTGTCTGTGTAGATAGTCCGGGTGAGGGCAAAGGTACAACTTTTATACTTCAACTGCCACTTGTGCAAGAAAGTAGGAAAGCAGCAGAAATTAGACAACGGTACGAAAAAAATTCTCATCAGCAGAGATGTCTTGCTTTCCCTGGACTGATGCTTGATGGTGTGAAAGTTCTGGTTGTTGATGACGAATCTGATACGCGCGATTATATTACCACAGTTCTCCAACAGTGTCAAGCTGAAGTTAAAGCAGTGGCATCAGCCCAGGAGGCACTCGATACCCTTCAAGAATGGAACCCAGATGTTCTGGTGAGCGATATTGGCATGCCAGAGGAAGATGGTTACTCATTGATCCGCAAAATACGCAGACGCGAAGCCGTTTATCGTCAGACATTGCGCGAGCAAAAAAGCCTCTCGTCACCAGAGCAATTTAAGAAGATTCCAGCAGCAGCATTAACAGCGTATGCTAGGGCAGAGGATCGGACGCGAGCCATTCAGGAAGGTTTTCAAATGCATTTGCCTAAACCTGTTGAGCCTGCCGAGTTAGCTACAGTCGTTGCCAGTCTAGCTGGACGTATGAACCCCACCCCCTACCCCCTCCCCGCAGGCGGGGAGGGGATGTAAAGCACAGCTTTACTGGGGTGAGGTTTTCGGTGTATATCTTTGACGAGTAAATATAGCTAACAGTAAAACTAGAAAAGTTAAAATTCCAGCCAAATATAAAGGATAACTATACGTCTGGATATTAGATTGATGAATCAGTATACCAGCAATGACAGGTCCAACTGCGTTGGAAATGCTTAAGTAAGCAGAATTAAGACCAATTACAGTTCCTTGTTCGTCAAGGTTAGCATTGAGAGAAATCAAGGTATTAATGATAGGTTGAACTAGAGAATTGAAAACTGAAAAAAGTATACTGACCTCAATGAAATAAACAACACTTGGTACAATTGGCATCAAAATAAATGATAGACTGCGGATAAATAAAGCGAAAAATAAAATACTTACTAAAGTAAATCTACGAGTGAGGATTGAAACTCCCCAAGTTTGCATAATTACGCTTAACAATCCAAACAACAAATATACGAGTGCTATAGACTGACCGTTCTGATTCAGGACGTTAATAAAGTAAGGTTGCCAAGCATAGGTAAAGATAGTGAATGTTGTCCCGATCAAGAAATTGATAATGAGAAGAATACCTATTTTTGGAATAATCAAACCTTTAATTAAATTACCCAAGCCTAAATCGAAAATATTGTGTGCTTTCTCTGCTTTTTTTTGGAGTGTTTCGGGCAGAAAAAAGATAGTGATCAAAAGAGCTAGCAAAGCGATCACACTTGAAACCAAAAAAGAAGCGCCTAAAGAAATTTTCTGCGCTTGTAAACTAATAGCCGGTCCCAAGATAAAACCCAAACCAAAAGTTGCTCCAAAAATACCAAACCCTCTGGCTCGATTTTCCGGAGTACTCGTATCGGAAATAATTGCTTGAGCGACTGAAGTGTTTCCTCCGGTAATTCCATCCAAAAGTCTTGCTATAAATAGAACAGGTGCTGTTGTGGCAGTTCCGGCCATGAAACTAGCGATAACAGTTCCAGCTAAACTGATAATCAGTAAAGGCTTTCTTCCGAAGCGATCTGAGAGTTTGCCAATGATAGGAGTCGCGATAAATTGAGCTAAAGAGTATATTGAAAATAAAAAGCTTGTTTGGAAGTCATTTAACCCAAATTGCTTACCATAAAGATAAATAATCGGAATTAAAATAGTGAAACTGAGAGAGTTAATGAAACCAATTAACGAAGTAATCCAAAAGTTGCGATTCATATAGCAGTCCTAAATAATTATTGAGAGCGGAGAAACCCGTTTTTCTAAAAAAACTAGGTGCCTGAAACTTTGGATTTTTATAACTTAAATTAGATTACTACATTAATACTATTTAGGGTTTGCTGAATAAGTTGAAAAAGATAACACTGTGGGGATTGTAAACT
>JAQYWP010000022.1 GCA_029379285.1 Rhizonema sp. PD38 | reverse complement strand
GTTTTTAGGCAACTTCAAGCCGAATGGTGTCGGTACAGTTTGAGAGTAAACAGGTTTAAGAATAATGCTGTTATCCATTTGCTTCCTACGCGCTTTCCCCTAAGGGTGTCTGCGGCTAGATAAAATCAAAACTATTTTGCCAATAAACGGATATTGGCGACGTGAAGGTCTAGCTTTCCTCAAAGTGTACTTACACTTTTGGGGAGGAATGGTAAAAGCTTACGAATCCAAAGCTAGATCCATCAATAAAGATATCAGCAATGAAGTTGTTGACGGTGTACGCCAAGTTGTGAAGCGAGTCCCCCATCCCTTCTGGTTGATTCGAGAAGTGCTACGCTATGGGGAAGATTGCGTAGTGGTGTCGCCGGATTCAGTGCGATCGCTTGTCCGTACTAAGCTAAAAATCCTGAGTGAGCGTTATGAAACATGACAAGTTGCAAACTCGTTTAAGAATTGTTGCGAAGATTCAGTATCAACGTGGGAAAAGAAGTCCTACATTAATCGCCGTCCCAATTACATCTATACTGGCATCTAAACTGGGTTCAATAGCGGCAATAATTCCGTCCACAAGCTGTACGTCCACAGTGTCGTAACCATCAACAGCCGCAATCAAAACATTCTGAATTGTAAAGTTCACAATTTTAACCTAGATTATTTAATGCAACTTTATAAAGATTTTATAGAAAAAGAAAATCAATAATGATATGTAAATAGTTAATTGTTAATTGTAACATAGTACTACTAACCACCAACTAGTTCCCTATTGATTTATGAATCTACCTCTTCGGAAATTAGGAGTTCCACCAAATGCTTGGGCAGTCAATCAGACTCTTGCAGATATTACTCGTCCTCCCCAAACCCCACAACCTGTTATCTTATCAACAGAAACCAAAACCTTACGGCTTGATCTAGCAAAAGCGGCGATCCTCGTTATTGATATGCAAAACGACTTTTGCCATCCCGATGGTTGGTTGGCGCATATCGGCGTGGACGTAACTCCAGCACGTCAGCCGATCGCACCCTTAAAAACCTTGCTTCCCAGACTCCGCGATGTTGGTGTTCCCGTAGTATGGATAAATTGGGGAAATCGACCGGACTTACTTAATATTAGCGCTGGATCGCTCCACGTATACAACCCCACAGGCGAGGGTGTGGGATTAGGCGATCCTCTACCGAGCAATGGTGCGATGGTACTTATGGCGGGTAGTTGGGCTGCAGGGGTAGTCCAAGAACTGCAACAGGTATCGTCCGATATTCAAGTGGACAAATACCGTATGAGTGGTTTCTGGGATACGCCTTTAGACAGTATCTTGCGAAATTTAGGCAGAACGACATTATTTTTTGCAGGTGTCAATGCTGATCAGTGCGTAATGACTACCCTGCAAGATGCTAACTTTTTAGGATATGACTGTGTATTGGTGAAAGACTGCACTGCTACAACTTCCCCTGAGTATTGTTGGTTGGCAACGCTGTATAACGTTAAACAGTGCTTTGGTTTTGTCACCGACTCGCAAGCAATTTTAACAGCGCTCAATGAGCTAGATTGTTAGTGATGTGTAAGCATTCAACCCTAGCTTGTAAAGCTCGTTTCTCATTTGCAATCGCGTCTCCCCGAGTCAGAAAACCGCTTTTTGCCTGCTTTAAGAAGACCTTTTTTCTCTTTTAGAAACACTACTTTGAACAGGAATAAACTCACTACCAGTTATTAGCAGTCAGTTATGAACAAAATTTTGTGACCTTGAGACTTCAACCTAACTTTATAACTTTAAGATCACCAAAAAGAGATAAATAAATGTACGTAGATAGTTGTGTAATTCCTATCATCAAATCTCCCAAAGATTACCAAGCGTATCGTATTAGTCCTAATGACACGAACCGCTTAGCAATTATATTTGATACTGCCAGTGCGAATACTTCATTGACTTGTTGCGTGGAAATTTTTGACGTTGGTGGTGAAACACCGCTCAATCGTCATCAATGGGCAGTGGAAATGTTTTTCATCCTCAGCGGTGAAGGAATGGCAATGTGTGACGGTAAGACTGTCCAAATTAAAGCAGGAGATAGCTTATTAGTGCCTCCTACTGGCACTCATTTGATTAAAAATACAGGTTCTACTCGCTTGTATATGCTGACTATCATGGTTCCCAATGAAGCCTTTGCCGAATTAATTCGCAGTGGTATCCCAGTGGAGTTAGACGAACAAGATATGGCAGTACTTGGTAGATTGGATGCTTGGAACAATCATGCAGGTTTAAACTGTTAATAGCTAATCGTATATTAGCTATTGCCCCTGAACCATCCAAACAATACTTAATTTACAGCAATTTTTAGATACATAGAAGTTGTAAAGGCGAACAGCTGTTTACCCTGACAAGCTGTGTGGTCTATTGATGTGAATGCTAGTGTATTAAACCGCCAAGAACGCCAAGGAAGAAGTAAAGAAGGTAAGATTGTATGACAATCTGATTCAATTGAGGCTTGATCGGAACTACCCACGCTACTCCCCAATGGCGCTTCAGGCTTAATTGCTAATTGCTAATTCTGGCTAGATATTAATTCTCCAAAGACTTGCCAGTTTTATAAAGGAGTTTGCCTAGTCTTTGAACCGGACCTTTAATTCCTCTAGGGGCTTCTTTCGCTGCCTCTTGCGTTTGTTCGCCCAATTTGACGAGAATCTCGCCGATATCAGCACCTTTTGCTTTACTGCTCTTGAGGCTTTGCTTGAGTTGCTTAAGTTCGTTGGCGATTTCTTTATAATTCTCGTTTTCTGACTTATGTAGTAAAGTGTACCAGTGATCGATTGCACTTACAGATTTGTCTGTATCAATTGAAGTCAAGTCGCCTTCTAGTGTTTCTACTAGAGAGTCAATTTCTTCAATCTGCTCTTTGTCTTCTGCTTTACCGAGTGAAGTCCCTGCGGCTTTGAGTTGCTTACCCAATTTCTGCAGTGGAGTTTTCAAATCTTTTTCCACTTCGGAAGCAATGTGAGAGGTGTGTTCGCCAATTTCAATCAGCACCTCACCAATCTCATGACCAGTAGCTTTACCACTCTTAAGAAGTTGTTTGAGTTCTTTAAGAGTTTGAGCAAGCTCTTTAGTTTCTGGTTCGTGCGCTTTGTTGACTATGCCATACCATTCATCCAACGCATTGAGCGCCGCTTCTGTATCTATCTTAGTCAAGTCTCCATCAAGCGTAGAAAGGAGTGAATCAAGCTTTTGGCTATCAGCACTCTCATCTGCTGCATTCTTGTGATCTGTCGTGCCTGTTTTACCAGCCATTGTGTAAACTCCGTTACGCAAGTCAAGTTAAGTCAATATACAGCCACAAGTTTATACAGTCATAACAAGCGTTCCCTCACTCTAAAGAGGCAACATAGAAACATTTTATACATAATTCGTTGGACAGAGGCTGTATTAAATTTTATAGTTTATGCGTACTTACAAACGCCACCAAGTTTTTTGTACGTAACTAATAACTGCTGTTATAATCGCGATCGCAAACAATAGCAAAATAATCCCTCCTGGGAGAGAAGTCAGAATTTCAAAACCTCTCAGTACCCAAACAGCGATCGCCATACCAAAAAATATGCCAACAGCTTGAGTCAATCTGCGGTTCAATGTTGATTGGTTCACGTATCAAAATCTCCTTATCAGTGCCAAACAAATCAATCTATTATATTAATTCCATTCTTCAGACTCTGCTAAAATGCAAAAATTACACGTGTCAGACTGATAGTTAAGTCAAGCTGTTAACCTACTGCATATCGGGTAAATTGGTGCTTAAAAGACGAATGAAACCCAATAACTATATCTTGCGTAGGTACACCCATCTCAACGAGTCGTTCAGCAACAGACTCTTCAGTACCGTTATATTGAATCCAAATTTTGCCGTCTTGAATGTCAAAGTGCATCACGGGACCAAATATCCGTTTATCTCCTTGCCAGCCAACATAAGCCAGCTGATAATGGTCGTGTTCGGTATCAAATATTAATTCCGCTGTCACAACACCAGTCGTAGTGGTAGAAATTTGGGCATGTTCGCTCAAGATAAGTTTGATAAATTGTCGATAGCGTTCTACATTATCCATTGCAGTATTTCCTCCTGTTTAGGATCGTAAACTATCAACTTGACTTGATATCGCCCAAGGGCGCGTTGGATGAAGGGAAGCTGAAAAAAATCTTGATAGGTTTCACTTGGTACAGCTAGATAAACAATTCGATCTGGTTCTTGCTCTTCAAGTGCTTGGTAATAATTGAGATAAGTAAGTCGGCATAAATAAATAAAAGTTTGTAGTAAGCGCTTTAGCGCTGAAGCGCTTACTACGAGCTAATTTTATAAACTTTACTTTTCTTTACATAATGAGGTTTTTTATCGCTGACTTACTTATTGGCCGAGTGCAGTATGGAAAGCGGCGTTAGCGACGTTAGCGATCTTCGTTAGCGAGTCTTCGAGCGTCAGGAGCGTCAGGGCGGTTCAATTATCATCCCTGTTTTATGCAACGCCAAAAATATCTTTAGCCATTTTGGATGAAAAGAGCAATAGACAAAACCCAATCACGCAGCAGTGGATTTACCAGATCTGGTGCTTCATCGTGAGGACAATGACCTGCTCGGAGGAAGTATTCTGACAGTTGAGGATAGTATTGCCGAAACTTTTGGGAACGTTCTCTAGCGTTGATCCAAGGATCGGCTTCTCCCCACAACAGCAAAACAGGACAAGTTAATTGCTGGAGTAGCACGTCAACTTTTTCCCCTTGGGGGGTGCTAAACACTGAGGAAAAGACATCTATTGCACCTGGATCGCGAGCAGGGCGGTGAATTTCTTCTACTAGTTGGTCTGTAATTGCGGTTTGATCGAGATAAACTTTCTCTAAGGTTTGACGTATAACCCAAGGTTGTTGTATGTATTGAAACAGAAGAAAACGTGCCCAAGATTGCTGAAAAATCCATTTGACAGTCTCTCCCAGGAGTTTTTGCAACTGTTCGTTGAGTGAAGGTGGCTGAATTTCACTTTGTATCGCCTCAGGTTCAACTGAAGGCTGGTTTTCGCTAAATGGGCCAGCGCTATTGAGTAAAACTAAACCAGCAGCCGTATCGGGACGTTGTGCAGCAACACACAAACTCGCATAGCCACCAAGAGAATTACCTGCTAAAACTGCTTTTTGACCAATCACTTCAGTAATAAAATCGTTGAGTTGGTCGCGCCACAAATCGCCACTATACTGGAGTTTGGGTTTTGCTGAGCGTCCAAATCCCAAAAGGTCGATCACATACACTTCAAAATCGTTACACAATCCTGTGATATTCTTACGCCAGTGGTCTGTGGAAGCACCAAATCCATGTACCAATAATAAGGGTGGACGTTCCGGATGTTTCTGTCCCGCCTTCACGTAGTAAACGCTATGCCCTCGCCACTGCCAATATTTACCTGGAATTGGGGTTGTCGAAGCGGCTGTCGTTGCCTGCATAATCCTACGAAATATTAAGTAACTTTAATAATCTTAACAAAAATCTCAGCAAAATTTGTCATTTGTGATTTGTCTTTTGTCATTTATTGTTTGTAGCAGGAAATAACCAATTGACAAATGAGCAATAACAAACAACTCATCACAGGAACAACTAAACTGTTAGGAGTGATTGGGCATCCGGTAGAACACTCGCTGTCGCCGATCATGCACAATGCGGCGATCGCGAGTTTGGGACTTGATTACGTCTATGTTCCGTTTCCCATAGAACCACAAAATTTATATGCAGCAATCCAAGGTTTCGCTGCTGTCGGGGTTGTCGGCTTTAATGTGACAATTCCTCACAAACAGGCGATATTACCTTTGTTATCAGTAGAACCCGTTGCCCAAGCGGTAGGAGCAGTGAATACTGTGATTCGTAAACATGGCCAGTGGATAGGCACCAATACTGATGTAGAAGGATTTCTCTACCCTTTGCAAATACATTACCAAGACTGGAGTCAGAAAGTAGCGGCGATTTTAGGCAATGGTGGCGCGGCAAGGGCAGTTGTCGCAGGTTGTACTCGGCTTGGTTGTGCGGAAATTTATGTTGTTGGACGAGATATGCAGAAGTTAACAGAATTCCATCGGAGTTGGGATAATTCGCCCCTAGCAGTGAATTTACAAGTCCATACATGGGATTCACTGCCCAAATTAATTCCCCAAGCAAACCTGCTCGTCAACACAACCCCCATCGGCATGTATCCTCGGGTTGAGGAGTCGCCTTTGAGTGCAGAGGAAATGGCACATCTGCCGCTCGGGGCGATCGCGTATGATTTGATCTACACGCCGAAGCCAACAAAATTTTTACAACAAGCACAGCAAGTGGGTGTCATTGCGATCGATGGACTAGAAATGTTAATTCAACAAGGTGCAGTTGCATTAAAAACCTGGTTGCAACAGCAAGTTCCAGTAGACGTAATGCGCCAAGCACTACTGTTAAAATTAGGAGGCGCGTAGAGGTGGGTTTAGTTGAGATATGTCAAGTTAAACCCGCCCGTACAGTCAGCGTGATCGATGTACAGGAGGAAGACAGAAGTTCTAATTTTCTATGAGTTATTACTCATTCCCCAGCGCCAATTATAGCTATTCCATTCGTAGATGCCGGGAATTTCGTATTCAGCATTGTTATTGAAGCGAATCAGGCAACTGGTAGAGGCACGATCACCATAGTTGATTTCCTCAACTCGAATCACGGTACAAGAAAACCACTCAGGGGTACAAGGACCATTTTCTTGTACCCACTCCCATAAAGCATTACAAATTTCTATGCGATCGCCTACTTTCAACTTTGGTGTGTATTCAAAAGAATACTTATTAAAATGATATGGCTCAACGCGATTCAGCCACTGCAAACCATAGCGCTCTCGGATGAATTGTACTGTTCCAGAGTCACTTTCATGCCACCAGTCGTTCAGGAACTGTGCTTTCCAGGAGTAATTTTGTTCCTCCTGTAGTTTGACGAACTGTAAAAATGCTTGTAATTCTTCTAAGGTAAGTTCATCCAGAGGGTTGTTGATGTCTGGCATTGCAGGACGAGATCCCTTAAGAAGCTGAACCTCTTGCAGTAATAGCTCTTTTTGTGTATCAGTGAGAGGTAAGCCCAGTGCATCACAACGCTCAAAAGCTGTTTGCAGGGCTACTTCAATCTCATCTGGACTCATAAGTTATATAGCAATTGAGGGTTTGATTTTATTATTACAAAAATCAAAAACGACTTTTCAACCCCCCTAAGGGTTAATTTCAAGGTATGCTGAGGAGCGAAAGTTATATGTTTTCAATTCATTTACGGTGTTTTTTATGCGGTTGCGATCGCTCACGATTATTTTCTTGTCTTGTGTCATCGGGGTTTTGTCATGGGTGCTGACTCCCCCCGCCGACGCGCTCACACAGATTAAGCTATCTCATCTTTCATACAATGAGTGTTCACAGGAACTAGCAAAAGGAGCCGTCACTAGTGGTACGACGATGTTAGCCAACTGCTTTATTGTGAAGGGTAAAGCTGAAAATCCTACCAACAAAACAGTCTACGACGCAGATATTTTTGGGCGAATCTACGATGCTAACAATGATTCCGTCATGCAAAATCGCACCCGCCTTGGTTCAATTGCTGAAATCCCGCCAGGAGTCAGCGATTTTGAATTGAGAATTTCTGTACCAGCAAATCAGCCTCTACCTTTGAAGCTCAAGCAGTTCAAAGCTGCGGGATATAGCGCTCAAGTTCGTAAAGGAGGAAACTTGTAGAGACGCGCTTTATACAAGTTATCGATTGATTCATATCATGTCCGGTAAATTAACCTTAATGCAGTCCAAACCCCACACACATTTTAAACCCTTTCCTGCAAACGGAGGAGAGGTTGTAAGTGTGATTATTTTCCGCATATGTGATTTAACGGACATTAGAGCAAATACATAATGCTATACCGATCTTGACGGACAAACCTCTCTCAAACTTGCTATCCATTAATCACATTTTTACTTAATATTTTGGAAATGCTTATAGAGCAATACAGTTCAGTTAAGAAAATTAATCTGTTGAGGCAGGCTTGGGGGCAGAGGGGCTCTGGAGCAGAGGTGAAAGAAATAATGGACGTTAACTCTTGATCTCCCCTGCTCAAAAGCTCCCCTGCTCCCCTGCTGTCTCAACGAATAAATGTCTTAACAGCAACCGTATTGGCTTATAGAGAGGGCGTTTCATAAGTAGAAGATGTGAGGAAAAGAGCAATTGGGGATCATTAGTTTGGGACGTATGGATGCAAATATTGTCCGGCTCATGTGAAACGGACAGTGTTATCTGTTCGCGGTTAGTGGATTTAACAGTAATGGCTTTAGCTGAGAATCCTACCCTTTCCGAATATACAGGCTTAGTTGAGGATTCTGGGGAAGGGCGTTGGACAATTATCGCGGCTATTGATTCGGCTATCCCTACTGAAGTTATATTAACAGCATTTTATACACGCTTACGCTCACGCAAAGAACACACTTTTGCTGAGAAGATGTTATCAGGGATGCGTTATAAGTAGGGTGGTCATATCGAGCAACATAGCTGGGAAGGACACCCAGATGAGAAGCGTGTCGATGGTGGACTTTAGTAGAGATTTAGTTATGACATCTGTTCAAGAGAAAATTTCGCCTGATGACGAATCACTTCAGCCAGCAGAACCCTGTGTGGTTGTCATCTTCGGTGCGGCAGGAGATTTAACCAAACGGCTGTTAATTCCAGCGCTTTACAACCTGGCAAACGGTAAGCTGTTGCCTCAAGAGTTTGCGGTAGTTGGCTTTGCCCGTCACGAGATGAGCAGTGAGGATTTCCGCTCCAAATTGAGTCAAGATATTCAAGAATTTGCCACAGTCGAAGTCAAATCAGAGGTGTGGGACTGGTTTGAGCAGAGAGTTTACTATGTCAAGGGCAGCTTTGATGATGCTGATGCTTACCAGAAATTGAAAGAGTTGCTGGCAAAGCTAGATGAAGAACACGGAACTCGCGGTAATTATCTTTATTATTTAGCGACTTCTGACTCGTTCTTCTCGAAGATTATCCAGCAACTAGGCGATGTTGGGTTGATGGAGGAAGAAGACGAACATTGGCGACGGGCGATTATTGAGAAGCCTTTCGGTCATGACTTAAATTCGGCACGCGAGCTCAACCAAAGTATCGGTGGTGTACTCAAGGAAAGCCAGATCTACCGTATTGATCATTACTTAGGTAAAGAGACGGTGCAGAATATCTTGGTGTTCCGTTTCGGGAATGGATTGTTTGAACCAGTCTGGAACCGCAACTACATCGATCACGTTCAAATTACTGTGGCAGAGACGGTTGGTGTGGAAGGGCGGGGCGGATTTTACGAGAACGCTGGCGCACTACGGGATATGGTGCCTAATCACCTATTCCAACTCCTGGCAATGATCGCTATGGAACCGCCGCTTTCGTTTGATGCTGATACGTTGCGGAGTGAGAAGTCTAAATTACTACAGGCGATCGTTCCTCTAAGTGAAGCGGATGTTCACTCTCATGCAGTACGCGGTCAGTATAGTGAAGGTACGGTTAAAGATAAGCATGTACCTGATTACCGGGCAGAATCAAAGGTTTCCCCAGACTCCAACACCGAAACTTTCGCCGCCATGAAGTTGATGATTGATAACTGGCGTTGGGCAGGCGTGCCTTTTTATATCCGTACCGGGAAAGTCATGCCGCAGCGAGTCAGTGAAATTGCTATCCAATTTAAGCGCGTGCCACACTTAATGTTCCGCCAAACTGCCGTTGAAAAGCTAGCACCCAGTTTTCTGGTGCTGCACATTCAGCCGGATGAAGGTATTAGCTTACAGTTTGAGGCAAAAGTCCCAGGTCCGGCTATCCGTATGGGTGCAGTGGAGATGGATTTTCACTACGCCGATTACTTCGGGATGACTCCAAGTACTGGCTATGAGACACTGATCTATGATTGTATGATTGGCGACGCTACTTTATTCCAACGGTCTGACAATGTGGAAGTGGGGTGGAGTGTGGTGCAACCAATTCTAGATGCTTGGAAAGGCTCACCAGCAAACTTCCCTAACTATGCTGCCGGGACTTGGGGACCTCAAGAGGCTAATGACTTGCTGGAACGCGATGGTCGGCATTGGAGAAAGATCGAGTAAAGTGGAGTTACCAGATTGTTTGTATGTGCCTCAAAAGAGAATCGCTCTAGATTCGGATCGGTGATGAAAATTCATTTTGTCGGGGTTCTGGTGTAAGCAATGTTACCAGACGAACAGAGTAAAAAGTCAGTCAACATAATTACGTTTGTTAAGTTGATCAATGAATAACCCACAATCTCCATCATCAAAAATCTCGCTGCTGGTTGCTGATGTCGATGGCACGCTAGTGACAAAACAGAAGGTGCTAACTGAACGTGCTCGTAATGCCGTACAGAAACTTTATGATGCAGGTATTGCTTTTGCAATCACCAGTGGACGTCCTCCTCTGGGTATGAAAATGCTGGTTGATGCACTCTCGTTGACTTCCCCGATTGCTGCGTTTAATGGGGCAGTGTTTCTGAAACCCGATTTCTCTGTTATTGAACAAAATCTCCTCCCAGAGGCAGTAGCCAAAAGGGTGGTAGAGATTATCAGTTCTCACGGGCTTGATGTCTGGGTTTATAGCGATCGCGACTGGTTTGTACCAGAACGTCATGGCCCTCACGTTGATCGCGAGGAATGGACGGTCAAGTTCTCACCAACTGTTGTACCAACATTTGATAACTTACTTGACAACGTGGCTAAAATCGTGGGTGTCAGCGATGACTTGGAATTAGTGGCACGGTGCGAGGCAGATACCCAGAAAGAGTTTAGTGGGCAAGTTCATTGTAAAGCTGGTGAGAGTTCGGATGGCGGCGAGGAAGTTTCTGCGGCACGATCTCAACCATACTACCTTGATGTGACCAATCCCCATGCTAACAAAGGGTTCGTCGTTGATCGCCTCTCACAAATGCTGTCGATTCCCAGTCACGAAATCGCCACCATTGGAGATATGCCCAACGATGTGCCAATGTTCAAACGCAGTGGTTTGAGTATCGCTATGGGCAACTCCAGCCAAGAAGTGCAGAACGACGCCCATTATGTCACGACTTCCTACGAAGACGAGGGTTTTGCTAACGCAGTTGAACGGTTTATTCTGAAGCAATAGGCAGAAGGTTGCAAGTCAACTGGTGTAGAGACGTGTCGCGTCTCTACACTGATAATTTATAATAGTGATCGCCCGTTATCCCTCAGTATTTCAGTAAAGTCAAACACCCCAAGAATTCACTACGCCAAATTACGTGACTTACAGAGCAGCAGCAAAGCGGGAACAAGCAGATCAAGAAACAGCGCGAGTCATGCTAGCGGTAACTGAGAGAGAAGAGGAAGGTTGGCTTGAGCAAGAAGACATTGATAGCTTTCCCTCTCTTGACCTGTTCACTACTAACGAATTGTGGGTAAAGTACAGCAATGGGCAAAGAAATCGCCGAGGTGATCAGCCGACGGCTGGGCTTGCTGATCGAATCGCGCCGCGTGAGCACTTCGGCAGCAGCAGAGATACCTTTCTTTTGTAAATTCTAGCTCTCTCCTGGTAATCGCAAAAATTTAAACGACTGGATATTTACGGATGGTAAGTGTCCAATGAGTGGAACTACTCCCTTCCCGGTGTAAGATTACCTATATCTCTGATCTTCAAACTTGGCTTCCTTGGCGCCTTGGCGGTTTATTTTTTCGGTATTCTTCTAGCGGGAAGGGAGTAACTTTAATGTTGTAGCAGTATTATCTGTAATATTCTTTTGTTCCCACTGCATGGGATGGTATTCAATGTGACGCCAGGGGTCAATCATATCGTTATAGTGGCTATGAAAAGCATGACCTGATTGTCCAGGGGTGTGAATTGCTACTGAGTTATCCAAATTTCCTAAATCTACAATCAATTCGCAGTGAAGGAATATCAGTCAACTCATAAGATTTGTTTGCTTTCCAACGGTTAGCATTAACTGTTTCACCGTTAGCAGATGTAGCAAAAGCACCACGATTAAATAAAGCTTCAATAGGTGCTACTCCAGATTTCCCCAAAGTAGCATTACGAAAAGTAACAATATGTAATTTGCCCCAGTTCCAGTTTTTTGAGTTTTTACTTTGAGTACGTCCTAGTTCATTCACAGCTTTTGTCAAGGATTGCCGGAGAATAAGGTCACGATTTTCAACTTCTGGGGTATTGCGATTGTCCCACCAAGAACTATTGGGTTGTTTGACCAGATTTGCTATCACCGCATACCAGCGATCGCCTCCATCGGGAAAGTACATTTCCGGCAACTGATCGTGAAATGTATCGGCTAGCAAGTGTTTCCAAAATACTTCAAATAGAGCCGCCGCAGGCGATGTCATTCCTAAGTGCAAATTCCAGTCTCGCAGAAGTTTTTGGGCAGCTTGCAACTGAGGCGTATCAACAGTGATCAATTGCAGTAGTGGTACTAGTGTTTGTGCATTAAGATTGCGATCGTCACCCTGCATCTCCTGCACATCCTTCAGGGAAATCGGTTGCATTTGTTGTGAAATCATCTCAACAATCCGCGAGGCCCGATAGCCATAAACCCAGTCTTTAGTAATGAGATAAGGATATTCACGTAGAACTAAATTATTAGCAGTAGCAATATAACCTTGAGGTGGATTGAAACTTCTGGGCAACTCTTCAAAGTCAATGTAGCCATGCCATTCATATTCATCCGTCCAACCAGGAACGGGATAACGCCCATCTCCCTTGGCGCGGATAGGGAATTTTCCCGGCATTTGGTAGCCAATATTACCGTCAATATCAGCGTAGACCAAGTTTTGAGTAGGAACATCATAGTTACTGGCAGCAGTGCGGAATTCCTGCCAGTTTTGAGCGCGATTGATCTTGGGAACAGCATAAGCTAGTCTCGAAGGTTCTAGGGCTGTCCAACTGAGGGCTACGGCGTAGTTTGGCGGTATTTGTAGAGGCTGACTTGGCTTGAATTGCTCCATATTGGGCGAAACATCGGAGAGAATTGGCCCATGTCGGGTATAGCGTACTGTTTGCTTTATTGGCTGACTTCCAGCTACATGAATTGTCTGTTGTACAAGTTGCATATCAACCCATTTGCCATTAACCTCATACTGATTGGGGTTATTTGGATTGATTTTCTCTATGTATAAATCCATCACATCAGATTGCACATTGGTAACACCCCAGGCAATGCGATCGCTGTGACCGATAATGACTCCAATCATTCCCGCAAAGGAAAAGCCAGTCACGTTGTAGGGACATTCTGCACTCTTAGGTGTGCAGTGTAAACCAACCTCATACCAGATAGAGGGTATTTGTACACTTAAGTGGGGGTCATTTGCCAAAATTGGTTTACCTGTAGCCGTCCGTTGACCGGATATCACCCAGTTGTTCGAGCCAATACCGATTCCCGTGGACCCAATGAGTTGTTCTAAAGCCATCATCGGCTTAATAATTGTCTGTAAAGTAGGTAAAACATCTGGAGACAAGACAGAAGAAGACACGCGCAAAGAATTCTCCTTGTCCCCCTGTCCCTGTGTCTCCGTACGCTCATTCTTCTGGAACTCAGGCAAAATCACTGGCTTATCTTGAGGATACGATGGAAAAAGTTCTTCTACTTGAGTAGGGGTAAGAGTTTTGAGTAGTATAGCGCGTTCAATTTCGTTCTGGAAATTTCTGCCCAAGTCGTAAGCCATCACCTTTCCCCAAGTCAGAGAATGCAGTATTTCCCAGGGTTCTGGCTTATACCCAGGATTGAGGAATTTCAGTACAGCGTATTCTAGACTCAGGGCACCGCCTTGATGTGCTAGATAGGCATTAACACCATCGGCGTATGCTTGCAGATATGCATTCATCTCTGCATCCATTTGCTGGATTTCTTGCTGCGCCACTCTCGCCCAACCCATAGTCCGCAGATATTTATCAGTATCAACCTGAGAGGAACCAAACATTTCTGCCAGTCGCCCAGAACCAAGATGTCGCCAAAAATCCATTTGCCAGAAGCGATCTTGGGCGTGAATATAACCTTGCGCCATGAATAAATCGTGAGAGTTGTCGGCCCAAATGTGCGGAATTCCCCATTGATCGCGCTGGATTTGAACTTCAGCTTTTAATCCAGGTAGTTGAATTGTGCCACTCTCTTGAGGGAAGGACTGGCGTACAGTGTAGGTAGCAAATCCTACTAACAATAACCCCAGCACTAACAGCACAATCAAAGTTCTTTTGAGAATCTTCGGTAACCAACGTTTACTAGCGCTTTTCATTTTGGCTTACTGTGGCATTGTTTAGTGAAATTACAGGGTATGATAACGTTGATATTACAGTAGAGTGGTATCCTATCGCCCATAGTATTACTCGACTTGGTTGGGAACTCCGACAACCATGTTTATATTCGCCAATTATCCAGCTTCAGACTGTAATTCAGTGCTTGAATACGCTAATAATGCGATAGATTACCACTTACTAAGGTCAAGTTCTGTTGTCTGGCAATCACTGCAATTATGGCATTGGCAAGTCCTATCTGCTGCCCTATTTGTTCTAAATCTGCGTAGATACGTCCTGCTAACTCAGCACTATGAATTTCCAACGTCAATACCTCAGCAGCTGCAATCTCAACAAAAAACTCCTGTATTTTATCTTCACGGCGACGCTTATGCCAACCTTTAACAATTTCCAAGACTGTGATAACTGAGATGGTGTAGCACCCAAAGGCAGTGTGATAGGTGGAAGCTTTAGCGGCAACAGGCTGATTAATACCTTTGAGAATTTCCGAAAAAATATCCGTGTCAAGTAGTGCTTTGTTCAAAACGTTGATTTATTGGGTTTGCTGCCCGATCTCTCATTACTTCTTCAACAATCTCATCTATCATCTCTGGTTCCGAGGCATAAAGTCATAACAAGCGGTCCAATGGTGGTTCTACCACCGCTAGTTTCAAGATCGCATGTGCCACCAATTCCGATAAGTCACAATGGCGAGATTCTGCCAACATGCGTGCTTTCTCTAAGGTTTTATCGTCGAGTTGTAGTTCTATTTTTTCCACGTCGCCTGATCTCAAAGCATTTATTTATTGTGCAATTCTAGCATTTTTAATTTGTATTGCCAGAAAAAGCGCAGCTGTATGATAGTGTTATCTCCTGCCAAAGGAGATAGTTGTCGCCACTCCAACCTATATCCAAAACTAAGTATTGCCCCCGCTCATCATCAAATAAAACTTGAGAGGCATAACCATCCGGTAGTCCAGTTCGATAATCGGCATGATTCTCGAGTACGCTCTTGATAATGTCTTGGTATTTTAATCGGGTATCCATATGCTTACATTCTCAAATGAGAGAGGACTGTTTGTGCATCAGCTACTAAACGTTTGCCCCAGAGATTTTTTTTGAGAAACTCCACATTAGCCCAGCTTTTGTCCAAGCGCAAAGCAGTTTGTGCCATGTTTAAACCCTTCTGTTGCTCTCCTTTGGTATAGAAAGCCACTGCCATTGCCATTTGCGGTTCGGCTAAATTGCTGTCAGTATTTACTACTGTCTGCCACTGCTGAATCGCTCCTTCTACATCTCCCTTTTCGTATTTAATGTACCCAATATTGGTGATGGCAGGCAAGAATTTTGCATCTTTTTCAAGCGCTTGATTGTATTCTGACAATGCAGCGTCATAGTCTCCCTGTATGTGGTACACAACACCGAGTGAGAAGTAGGCATTAGGATTGTTATGTTGAAGTTTAATCGCTTGATTAAAATCAGCTATAGCCTGTGTATAGTTTTTTAATTCACGGTTGGCATCACCCCGACGGGAGTAGACTTTAGCATTACCATTAGCATTGTTATGTTGGAGGTTAATCACTTGATTATAGTCTGCAATTGCTTGTGGATACTCTTTCGATATTTGGTGAGCATCACCTCGCAGTAAGTAGGCATTAGCATTGTTAGGCTGAAGTTTAATTACTTGATTATAGTCTGCAATTGCTTTTGGATACTCTTTCGATATTTGGTAGGCAGAACCCCGCAGTAAGTAGGCATTAGCATTGTTAGGCTGAAGTTTAATTACTTGATTAAAATCATCAATTGCTTGTGGATGCTCTCTCGATATTTGGTGGGCAGAACCCCGCAGTAAGTATGCATTAGCATTGTTAGGCTGGAGTTTAATTGCTTGACTATAGTCTGCAATTACTCCCTGATAATCGGGCTTTGGCATTTGGGTGCCGACAAAAGCTCGCGCTAAATAGAGATCAGCATCATTAGGCTGAAGTTTAATCGCTTGATTATAGTCTGCAATTGCTCCCTGATAATCTTTATCTTTTGACAGTAGGCGGACACCACCTCGCAGTAAGTAGGCATTAGCATTGTTAGGTTGGAGTTTAGTCGCTTGACTATAGTCTGCAATTGCTTCTTTGTACTCTCTCCACAATTGGTGGGCATCACCCCGTGATATGTAGGCATTAGCATTGTTAGGTTGGAATTTAATCGCTTGATTAAAATCATCCAATGCCTGTGGTTTATAATTTTTTAAGTAAGAGTAGGCAATACCCCGCGCTATGTAGGCTTGAGCATAATCAGGCTGGAGTTTAATCGCTTGACTAAAATCAGCGCTTGCTCGATTAAAATAATCAGCTAAAGCCTGTTTATCCTCTTTGAATTTGTCATTAAGACCTAAGCTAATGCCTAAGTCATTGTAAGCAGTACCTCGGTTGGTGTAGAATATGGCGGAGTCAGGCTGAAGTTTAATCGCTTGACTATAATCCGTGATCGCATGTTTATAGTCTTGTAATTGTAAGTAGGTATAACCATAATCCGTGGTCGCATGTTTATAGTCTTGTAATTGTAAGTAGGTATAACCCCGGTTGTTGTAAGCTATGGCAGATTTAGGCTGAAGTTTAATCGCTTGATTGCAATCAGCTAAAGCCTTTGTATAATCTTTTAAGGTAACGTAGGAACCACATCGATTGGAGTAGGCATCAGCATAATCAGGTTGGAGGCGAATCACTTCATTGTAATCATCTAAAGCCTTTTGATAATCTTTTAAGTTAGTGTAAGCAACACCCCGCTTGAAGTAATTCCAATGGTCGGGAAAGCGGTTAATAGATTCAGTGTCAGCATCCTTCGCTTCTGCATAACGTTTTAACACCGACAGTATATCACCTCGCAACTCATAAAGGATACGAAGGGTGAAGTTATCGAGGTCAGTCCTGAGGTTAATTCCGTAGTCAACAGATGCTAGTGCCTCTTGATATTTGTGCATGTAGGATAACACTCTAGCTTGATCACGCCAAGTGAAAGCCTTTGCTTTGTTTGAAGGAGTTTCTTTCTCAAACAAAGCAATTGCTTTGTCAAAAGAAGCTTTTGATTCTGGATATCTAGTTTGAAACTTGAATATTAAGCCCTTTGTATACCAAGCTGCAAAAAACTTTGGTTTGAGTTTAGTAGCTTTGTCAAGAGCTTCAATGGCTTCTTTATTTTCATTTACCCGCCACAATTGATTGCCATAATTAAACCATTCATGAGCATCAGCAGTATTTTTAGGTTTTATAGGTATGGATTGTAAATAGCGTACTATTTCACTTATTTATCAACACATGCTTGGCTGTGAGGATATAGTAAGTGCTACCTTGATGAGCGATAATTACACCAGAACCATTGTCATTGGGGTCTTTTTGTTGAGTAATTAACACTGTTATGTTTTTGGCGATGTTGTCTATATCTTTCACCGGATTGGTTGCAGTCAATTCAGGAACCTGCTGCACCACCGTCTGAATTGGCACACCCCAACTGGAGCGAGTCATTTTTTCTTTTAAGTCATCATTAGGCTTGGAACCATCCTCAAACACATAAGGATCGCCAAATAAGGGATAAGCATTAACACCATTGATCCCAATAAGTTCACCCCGGCTATTCAGTATTGGTCCTCCGCTCATGCCTTTTTGAATATCATTGGTGTAGCCTATTCGGTAGCCGCCTTGGAAAGATTTATCCAGCAACAGAGTGATTTTCCCAGTGTTAAATTTTAACGGTGGTTTACCCTGATCATTTCCGTTGGCGTCATCAACAAATCCAGCAGCAAACACTTCCTCATTCTCAACCAGATTTTTAAGTACCCCAGTTTCTTGAACCAACTTACTTTTTTCTGGCAGCGATGCTACTGCATAGTTACTACCAAGGCTTGTGAACTGCAATAACGCCAAATCGTTAACACCAAAATTGACTTTCTTTACCACATCAGCTGAGTAGACAAAACCATCTGGTGTCTGGATGCGATAGGATTCCCCTGATGTCAGAACATGCTTATTAGTGAGAACTGTATAAACCTGCCCTTGCTTGGCAATCAAAGTTCCTGAACCACCACCATTCCCAGACAACACTCTGACAGTGATAGACTCAGCCTGCTGTTTGAGTTTATCTGTGGTTGAGATCTGGTTGCTACGACAACTTGCAGCAAACACATGCTTTTCCAGGCTATTCTTTGCTATCAGCCCAATCCCTAAAATGCCAATACAGGCAACCACAGCCAGTACAAGTCGCTTCATATTCACTTAGTTGCCTCGACTGGGGCATTTTTCAAAAACTTCTGGAAATCAATGTAGATGCTAGGGGATTTGGAACTTTCATATAGCGGCGGTTCAGCTTTATAACTGATGTCAAACAGTTGTTGAATGACGTGACTAGGATTCTCGTTTGGCTTAAGTGTGAATAGCAACCCAGTGCAAGCGCCCCCAGCTGTACTGGAAATACACACAACGGATTGATTATTCATAATCCCAGTCGTGATATAATTTATAGTACCGTTATCTTGGTATTGCTGAAATCTGTTCGATACTTCTGCACAGCGTTTTTGGGGTGTGTACTCCGGCTCGCCGAAAGAGGATTTCCAGCGAATTACAGCAATTTCGCCCTGTGGAGTTTTGGCGATAGTACTTGGTATACC
The DNA here is from genome assembly GCA_029379285.1 of Rhizonema sp. PD38. Taxonomy (GTDB): domain Bacteria; phylum Cyanobacteriota; class Cyanobacteriia; order Cyanobacteriales; family Nostocaceae; genus Rhizonema. Next base: position 1,913 of record JAQYWP010000022.1, on the reverse strand, counting down.
GTAATGATTTTCACGACACAAGTAAGTGATTTTTCTATCTGTGGTACTGCCTTTGCAGCTAATAAGTAAGATGGCTACAGTAGACGTAACAACTGCAATAGCAGCTATCCTTTTCCAAATTATAGTAATTTTGTATAACATCTCATTTGGCTGGCGACCCTTACAAAATAAATTATCAGGTTGCAACAGTATATAAAAGGAAAAAATTCTAAAGAAAGTATAAAAGAGGATATCGGAGCAGAAACTACCTTATACTACGAATACAGATATACCTGTGCTAGTTATGAGTCTGTGCATCAATCCCTCTTGCCCCAGACCAGACCATCCAGAAAATAGTAAAAATCACCTCTGTCAAAGTTGTGGTTCAGACTCGCTTATAGAGGGCGCTATCGGGTGATAAGCCTACTGAGTGATAGCACTGGGTTTGCCAAAATCTATGAAGTGTACGAACAGAATACGCCAAAAATCCTCAAAGTTCTCAAAGAGCATCTCAACAACCAGCCTAAAGCAGTAGAACTATTCCGGCAAGAAGCAGCAGTGTTAGAGCAGTTGAACCATCCTGGCATTCCCAAGGGCAATGGTTACTTCCAGTATCAGACCATTAACGGTAAACTGTTTCACTGCTTAGTGATGGAAAAAATCGATGGCGTTAATTTAGATCAGTGGCTAACGCAGCAGGGGAATCATCCCATCTCCCAAAAGCAAGCCATAGCTTGGTTAAAGCAACTAGGCGAGATTTTGCATCTCGTACATAGTCAACAGTGGTTTCATCGGGATATTAAATCATCAAATGTCATGCTCAGAAGCAATGGACAATTGGTATTGATTGACTTTGGCACTGCGAGGGAGGCAACTTATAGTTATTTGGCAAAAATGGGTGTAGGATATCAAGTCACAGCAGTGGTTTCATTTGGCTACACCCCATTAGAACAAAAAAATGGTCACGCTGTGCCGCAATCAGATTTTTTTGCACTGGGACGCACATTTGTCCATTTGCTGACGGGAACGCCTCCTGGAAATAATTTTTGGAATGCTCACGACAAAGTTTTGTCAAATTGGCGCACTTATACCTCTGGTATTTCACCTTTGCTATTGGATTTTATTGATAATTTGATGGCACAGGAGCCGGGAAAGCGGCCACTAAATACTCAAGTACTTTTGCAGAGGCTAGAGGAAATTGAACAAAAGCTGCAACAAAATAAGAAAATTCCTCTAGCTCTAGTTATTTCTGCGGCGATGTTGGCTTTAGGAGGGTTTGGTTATTGGGTTTACCAACACTCTCACCTGGACTCAGCTATCCCAAGTGACAACTCGCCAACACGAGAAGAACTGCTAACAAAAAATACAGCACAGGATTTGATTGAAAGTTGGCTATCTATACAAACCGCAGCTTTAGGTCCAAACCATGAGACTATGAATTTAGAGAAGATTCTAGTTGGTTCAGCCTTGTCCCAATGGCGGCAAATTGCTGAGCAGGATAAGGTCAATAATCGCTATCAGAAGTTCTTCAACCAAGACTTGACAGTGGAATCTGTACAGACAAATAACATAGACCAGAATCAGGCTCAAGTGGAAGCTACCTTAAAGGAAGCAACAGAGTTTTATGAGAATAGTCAGAAAAAAAAGTCTGATAACCAAACTGCGCGAGTAAAGTATAATCTGGTCCGTGTAGACGGTGTTTGGCGTATCCAGAATATGTCAGTTTTACAAAACAATCGTTAGTTGGAGTTTTTTTAGAAAGAATAGCTTGGGCTGAGGCTTCATCGGTAATCAGTCCAGATATTAATTTGCCGCGCAGAGCAGCCAGAATGGCTTCTGCCTTTTTCACGCCCCTCTAACAAAGGTTCTCCCACATCTCATACCAATTTGAAAAAAGAATGCGACAGATGATAAATATATATAGAGAGGTGGTG